>CAJXGZ010000008.1 GCA_913053795.1 uncultured Rhodospirillales bacterium
TTTTCGATGACTGTTGCCGTGAAGCGGGGATAGCCGTCGAGGTCAATCCCCACGGTGCGGTTGGCGGGTCCGCCGCCTGGTTGGAAAAAGCGGGCCGCGAAGACGCCGCCGTCGCCGCCGCCGGGCGTCTGGCGGACCTGATCGTCGTCGGCCGTCCCGAGCCGGATCAACAGGTTTCTTCCGGCTTGCTGTTGGATGCGGCGTTGTTTGAGACCGGTCGTCCGGTTTTGCTGACGCCGCCCGGCGGCGCCGCCGAGCCGATGGCCGACAGCAAACCCGGTTCGTTGATCAGGGGAAACGGCGCCGCGGTTTCCGCCCAGATAATATGGGTTGGCGGAAGCGAGCCCGCTTTTGGCGGGCTAACGCTCATGGCGAGTTGTTTGGCCACATGATCCCGGCGCAATTCCGGCTTCCATTTGAGTTTCTGATCGATATTGGGCTGCACCAGGCGCAGGCGGACATCGAGAACCATGCCGTCCTCCGCTGAAGCCAGACGCAAATATCCGCCGGCCCAAATCAAGCCCAAGACAACGAAGGCGGCGGCGGCGAAGACCGTATTTCGCCGGCCGCCGCCGTTGCCGTCGAAAAGCGCCGCCGGGGCCGCCGCCGCGGCGATGCTGACGAAACTCAGGCCATAGGCGCCGCCCAGGGCTGCGAACTGCATCATGGGATCGAACGCCGTCCAGGGCGCCGCCCAAGCGGTGGCGACAAGGTTCCAGGGAAATCCGGTTAGAATCCAGCTTCTCACCCATTCGATGGCCGTCCATGCGGCGGCGAAGTACACCACCCGCCCAAAGCCGGCAAACCGGCAATTTCGCGCCAGCAAGGCGGAAAAGGCGGGGAATACGGCAAGCAGCGCCGGCAATCCGAACACGGCGAAGGGAATCATCCAGGCGTAGCTGTCGGGCTTGACCAGCATGGAAATGGCGATCCAATAGACGCCGCTGACGAAATGGCCAAAGCCGAACCACCAACCAACGGCGAAAGCGGCGCGCCGCCCCTTGGCGCCGTCAATCAACCACACCAGGCCGGTAAAGGCGGGAATCAGCATCACCACCACATGCACGGGCGGCAACGACGTGGTGGCCAAGGCGCCAAGCACAGCCGCCAAGGCGAAGCGCCGCCAGCCCGTCAAGCCCACGATCTTGTCCTTAAGCCCACGCATTAATAAGCCCACGCATTAATCGGTTTCGGTTTCTTCCGCCGTCGAGGGCGAGGCGTCGCGAATGCGCAGGCGTTTGATTCGGCGGGGATCGGCATCCAGAATCTCGAATTCAAGGCCCGAGGAATGGGTGATGAGTTCGCCCTTGATGGGAACCCGTCCGGCGGCGGCGAAGACCAAGCCGCCCAAAGTGTCGATATCCTCAAGGCCTTCGCCGTTAACGACCCGGCCGATCACTTTCTCAAGCGCCGCGATGGTGGCCCGCGCGTCGGCGTCATAGGCTCCATCGGGACGCTTGATCAGACCGGGCTCTTCGTCGCGGTCATGTTCGTCCTCGATCTCGCCGACGATTTCCTCCACCAAATCCTCAATGGTGGCCAAGCCGTCAACGCCGCCGTATTCATCAACGACCAGCGCCATGTGAATGCGTTTGACGCGCATCTCCAGCAACAACTCGAGAATCTGCATGGACGGCGAAACGAACAGCACCTTGCGTGTGATCATCGGCAAATCGAAAGCGCTGTCATCGCCACGCCAGGCGAGAACGTCCTTGATGTGAACCATGCCGATGGCGTCGTCCAGACTTCCTCTGTAAACGGGAAATCTGGAATGTCCCTCTTCGGTCATCAAATTGATTACCTCCGACAATGACGCGCCGGCAGAGACGGCGGCAATATCGGCGCGCGGCACCATCACGTCGTGAATGGTTCTGTCCCGCAATTCCAGGATGTTGGCCAACAGGCGGCGTTCATCTTCGTCGATGGGGACCTCGGCGTCCTCGCGCTCTTCGATCAGTTCCTCAAGGGTGTCGCGCGCCGAGCTCTCGCCATTGCGCCAGGCGCCGCGAAGAAGCCCGCGAAGAAGCTTGGCGAGCGAGGATTCGCCGCCGTTGTCTTGTGGATGTGAGGAAGAAGGGGAATTGCCGTTCATTTGTTTTCCAATATCACGAAACACTGTAATACCAAGTTGCACCAATAATGACCCATAGAGACGGCTTCACAAGAATTTTGGACGTCGTCGCGCCCGCCTTGCGATGCTCTGCATCGCGAAGCCGCGCGCTCCTAGCCAAAAGTCTTGTGAAGCCGTCTCTATGGGTCATTATTGGTGCAACTTGGTATAAGGGTCGGCGACGTCAAGGCGGGCCAACGCCTGAATCTCCAGCCGCTCCATGATCCGCGCGTCCTTCGCTGTTTGGTGGTCGCGCCCCAAAAGGTGAAGAACGCCGTGGACCACCAAGTGGCGTAAATGATCGGCGAGGCTTTTACCCTCCGCGCCGGCTTCGGCCCGCGCCGTTTCGAAGGCGAGGACAACATCGCCCAGCATCTCCGGCGCGTCTTGTGGTTGGGGGGCGCGCCCCTCATCTTCCCTAAAAGCAAAAGAGAGCGTGTTGGTGGGGACGTTCCGTCCCCGGTATTTCTCGTTTAGGGGCTGGATAAAGGCGTTGTCCGCCAACACCAGGCTGACCTCGGCCAAGGGCTTATCACCGCTTGCTCTATGCTTGCCCGGCGCACCCTCCAGGAAGGCGGCGAAGGCGGCATGCCGGCATAAATCCTCCACCGACGGCACGGCCTCCTTCCAGACCGGGCAGGGCATGGAAACGTCGACTTCCAAAGGCTCAACCATCATCGCCGTCGCCGGCGTCTCCTTTTTTTCCATTTTGGGCTTTTTCGTAACGGGCGGCGGCATGGCGCCGGCCTTCCGCCTTATCGTAAGCGCGGACGATTTCGGCGACCAAGTGATGGCGCACCACGTCCTCGTCGGTGAAGTGAAGGAAGCTCACGCCTTTCGCGTCTTTCAAAATTTCAACCGCGTCGCGCAAACCTGAACGGATGCCGCGCGGCAAATCCACCTGGCTCAAGTCGCCGGTCACCACCATCCGCGAGTTTTCGCCGAGCCGGGTGAGAAACATCTTCATCTGCACCGCCGTCGTGTTCTGGGCTTCATCCAGAATGACGAAGGCGTTGAATAGGGTCCGTCCGCGCATGAAGGCCAACGGCGCCACTTCGATTTCGCCGCGATCCAGGCGTTTCGCCACTTGGTCGGAGGGCATCATGTCATGAAGGGCGTCATAGAGAGGGCGCAGATAAGGATCCACCTTCTCGCGCATGTCGCCGGGCAGGAAGCCCAACTGTTCGCCGGCCTCCACCGCCGGCCTGGAAAGAATGATCCGGTCCACCTCGCCCTTGATCAGCATTTCCACCGCCTTGGCCACCGCCAGATAGGTCTTGCCGGTTCCCGCCGGGCCCAGTCCGAAAACCAGTTCGTGCGCGTCCATGTCCCGGATATAGGCGGCCTGACGCGGCGAACGGGGCGAAATGTTGCGCTTGCGGGTGACGATCTCCAGCCCGGCGTCTCTCATATCCCCGCCATTCTGGATGGCGATGCGCAAGGCGGCGTCCACTTCCTCGCGCTCTACTTCCTGTCCCCGCTCGAGGCGTCCATAGAGCTCGTCCAGCGCCGCGCGGGCGGCGTTGACCGCCTCCATATCGCCGGAAATGGTCAATTCGTTGCCCCGCGCGTTGACGGCGACCTCCAACTTTTTCTCGATTTGCGCAATATTGCGATGGTGAGGACCGAAAAGCTGAAGCGCTAAATTGTTCTCGCCAAAGACCATGCGCGCGGAAATTTCGCCGTTTTTGGCGCCCGGCGATTTCTTGGACGTTTTTCGGGCGGCGGTTTTCAGCGGTGGAGTCACGCGCAAGCCCTTTCGTTTTGCATGTTCGCCGCGCTTCCAGCAAGGCTGTTGGGGAAGCCGGTTTCAATGCGCAGGTTGGCGATGGCGCCCAGTTGGAAGCCGCCGGCATCCACGTGAACCGGCTGCATATAGGGGCTGCGGCCGACCAGTTGACCGGAACGCCGGCCCGGACGATCCAAAAGAACCGGCATAACCCGGCCCTCGCAGGAGACGTTGAACGCTGTCTGTTGCGCCTTCAAAAGCTCCTGAAGAACCGCCAGCCGCTCCTCCTTGACGGCCTCGGGAACCCGATCATCCAACGTGGCCGCGGGCGTGCCGGGTCTGGCGCTGAATTTGAAGGAATAGGCCTGAACGAAGCCAACGTCCTCCACCAGCCTCAAGGTGGATTGGAAATCCGCGTCCGTTTCGCCGGGAAACCCGGTAATGAAATCCGACGACAACGCCAAATCCGGACGCGCCTGGCGCAGCTTGCCGGCCAGCCGCCGGTAATCGTCCGCCCCATGGCGGCGGTTCATGGCCGCCAGCACCTTGTCCGACCCCGATTGCGCGGGTAGATGCAAAAACGGCATGAGTTGGGGAACGTCCCCGTGGGCGGCGATCAGGTCTTCGCTCATGCCGGCGGGATAGGACGTGGTGTAGCGAATGCGCTCCAACCCATCGATTTCGGCCAACGCGGCGATCAGCCGCCCAAGGCCCCATTCGCCACCGTTAGGGCTCTCGCCGTGATAACAATTGACGTTCTGGCCGAGCAGGGTGATCTCAAGGGCGCCCGCCGCGGCCAGACGCCGCGCTTCCGCCGTCACCGCCGCCGCCGGGCGGGAGTGTTCGCCGCCCCGGGTGTAGGGCACGACGCAGAAAGCGCAGAACTTGTCGCAACCCTCTTGCACCGTCAGGAACGCGGCGCCGTGTTTGACGTTGGCTGTTCCTGGGGCTGTTTCCGGCAAATGGTCAAACTTTGACTCGGGCGGAAAATCGGTGTCGAGGACGGCCTCCATGGCGCGCCCGGCTTTCGCCAGCATCTCGGGCAGGCGGTGATAGGCCTGGGGTCCGAAGACCATGTCCACGTAGGGCGCGCGATTGAGGATTTCCTCGCCCGCGGCCTGGGCGACGCAGCCGGCGACGGCCAAAATCATTTGTTCGCCGGACTTTTCCCTGCTTTGCTTCAAAAGGCGCAGCCGGCCCAGTTCCGAGAACACCTTTTCGGAGGCGTTCTCGCGGATATGGCAGGTGTTGAGGATGACCATGTGGGCGCCCTCGGCCTGATCCGTGAGGGCGTAGCCCAAAGGCGTCAAGACATCCGCCATGCGGGCGGAATCGTAGACGTTCATTTGGCAGCCGTATGTCTTAATGTGAAGTTTTTTCGCCAAGGCCGTTGCTGAATCTCAGTCCTTTGTCTTCTTTTGATCAAGGGAAACGCCGTACAGCTCCAACCGATGTCCCACCAGCTTGAACCCGTGTTGTCCGGCGATTTTTTCCTGCAAGGCCTCGATCTCGTCGCTGTGGAACTCCATGACCTTGCCGGAATTAACGTCGATCAGGTGGTCGTGATGGTCATCGGAAGCTTCTTCATAGCGGGATTTTCCATCCCCGAATTCATGGCGCTCAATGATGTTGGCTTCTTCGAACATGCGCACCGTGCGATAGACCGTGGCGATGCTGATGCGCGAATCGATCTTGGCCGCCCGCCGGTGGACTTCCTCTACGTTCGGATGGTCCTTGGCCTCGGAAAGAACACGGGCGATGACCCGGCGCTGGCCGGTCATTTTCATTTTCTTTTGATTACAAAGTTTCTCGATGCGTGACGGCGGCGGCATTGCCATTTCCCAGGGCTAACGCTCAACCGAGCCAAAACGCCCCACATAAAGACCTAAAAGAGTTGGGCGCAATCAACCCCCCTTGCGGCGGCGCACGCGGGGCCTGGTGCCGAGACCGATTTTCTTGGCCAAGGCGCTACGATGCTTTGCGTAATTCGGCGCCACCATGGGATAATCGGGCGGCAGCCCCCAACGCTCCCGGTACTCAGGGGGAGTCATGTTGTAGGCGGTCTTAATGTGACGCTTAAGCATCTTTAATTTCTTGCCGTCCTCAAGACAAATAACGTAATCAGGAAATACTGATTTCCTAATCGGCACGGCGGGCTTTGGACGCTCGGGGGTCGCGGCGGCGGTTTCCACCGACATCAAAGCCTTATAAACTTCTTGAATTAACTGAGGCATATCGCCAATAGCAACTGAATTATTGCCAACGTGGGAAGCGACAATTTCCGTGGTTAACTCCAGTAATTCATTTACATTGGGGTTTTCGCTCATTTAAGAAAATTCCAATCTTTTATTAAGGTAACTTACGTATAATTTACTTTTTCAAAAAACGCAAGAACTTCCAATGAAAAACGCAATAAGCAGCAATATGAAAATCGATATTAACTTGTTTCTCGACATAACTCTGGAAGTTTGTCCGCTGACATTTGTTAAAACCAAGTTATTAATTGAAAAAATGAAGCCCGGCCAAGTCGCCGAGGTGCGCCTCAAGGGCGCCGAACCCCTGAAAAACGTCCCCCGGTCGGTGCTGGAGCACGGGCACACGGTGCTCTCCATGGAGGCCGAAGACCCAGCCTTGGGAGAGGAGTCGGTCCACCGCCTGCTTATCCGCAAGGAAGACGTCTGAATTTAATACTCAGGAATAAGGGCGATCACGGCCTGAGGCGGCCGCCATTCTTGGGGATGGAGGCGTCGGGCGGCCTCAGGTAGAGGGGCGCCGGTGGGCAAAGCGCCTCGCCGGGCCGCCAGCGCCGTGAGGCGATTTCAGCGACGGCGGCGGCGTCGGGAAAGCCGGGAGCGGCGCTAAGCGAAGCATCTCTCAATTCCTCCAAGGCGCGTAAAGCGGCGTCGCCGGCCAAAAGAACCGGCCCTGCGGGAAGCAGCCGGGCCAAGCCGCCGGGAGGCGCGGCCTCGGGTTTTCCCAAAGGCTTCAGGCCGGCGTCGAAGGCCTGGGCGTAGATGTCTTCCCTTTTGGTCTCCAGAACCACCAAAAGGGTCTTGCCGTCCCGTTCGTCTTCAGGGACCTGATGGGCCACCGTCTCCAGGGTAGTGACGCCGAGGCACGGCAGGCCCTGGGCCACGGCGAACCCGCGGGCCGCCGCCAAGCCGATGCGCAAACCCGTGAAGGCCCCCGGCCCGACGGTGACCGCCAGCAGGTCGAGATCGGAGAATGCGCACTCCGCCTCGTCGAGAACGCCGCCGACCATTCCCATCAACGCCTCGGACTGGCCGCGCGCCATTCCCTCAAGCCGCCGCGCGGCGACGGAGCCGTCCTTCCAGAGGGCCGCCGAACACGCGGACGTGGCCGTTTCCAACGCCAGAATCTTCATGAAACAATACCCTTTGGAAGGTTATACTGCGATTCTGCGCGAAAGACGCCCAAAAAGGAACAAGAGGAATGACATGAAGCCGCCGCTCATCGAAATAACCCCGGAAAGCCACGGCGTTGAACTGGAGCTACTTTACGCCACGGCGCAGAACTTCACGGGAAAGCCTGTTTACGCGCGCGCGGCGTGCTATCTGAACCCGGACGCCGGGAAGCTGCTCGGACGCGCCGTGGAGCTGGCGGCGGCTCAAGGTCTGCGCCTCAAGATCTTCGACGCGTGGCGCCCCTCCGAAGCCCAGTGGGTCTTGTGGAATCACACCCCCGACCCGGATTTTCTGGCCGACCCCCGGCGCGGCTCGCCCCATTCGCGGGGCGCCGCCGTTGACCTGACTTTGGTGGATGAAGCGGGCGCGGAGTTGGAAATGGGAACAACCTTCGACGCCTTCACGCCGCTTTCACATCATGGCGCCGGCGAAATCTCCGCCCAAGCCCAACGCAACCGTTTTCTTCTTCTCGGTCTGATGAGCGTGGCGGGATGGGACTTCTATAGTAAGGAATGGTGGCACTACCAGCTTTTCAACAGCCGCGACCACCCGGTCCTTGAAGACGCCGCCTTGCCCGAGGGCTTGATGCCGGAAAGCTAAAGCTCGTCCACCGAGCGCACTTCCTTCACTTCGGGGATATAGTGCCTCAGCATGTTTTCGATGCCGTGCTTGAGCGTCATGGAGGCGCTGGGGCAGCCCTGGCAGGCCCCTTGCATTTGAAGGTAAACGACGCCGTCGGCGAAGTCATGAAAGGTGATGTCGCCGCCGTCCTGGGCCACCGCCGGGCGCACCCGGGTTTCCAGAAGCTCCTTGATCTGCGTGACAATGGCGTCGTCATCGCCGCCCGCGGCGTCCTCAGCGCCTTCCTCGATGACCAGTTTGCACGCCGTGAAGTGCTCCATGACGGCGCTCAGGATCAGGGGCTTTAGAGCATCCCAGCTCTTTTCGTCGGTCTTGGTCACGGTAATGAAATCGCCGCCGAGGAAGACGCCGGCCACGCCCTCGATCTCGAACAGGCGCAAGGCCAGAGGCGAACGCCCGGCGCTCTCGGCGCTGGAGAAATTGGCCGTGCCTTTTTCCATGACTTGGCAGCCGGGAATGAATTTTAAGGTCGCCGGGTTGGGCGTGCCTTCGGTTTGAATGAACATTCGTCGCCTCTTTATTTTTGTTCTGAGCTTTTTAGATGGACTTAAAATAGGTGAATATCAAGCCCTCAGGAAGCCGGCGGCGTCCTGGATTTCCTTGAGGATCGGTTCGGCGATGGCGCGGGCTTTTTCGGCGCCGTCGCTTAAAATCCCGTCCACATGGGCCGGATCGGCCATCAGGCGGCGCATTTCGTCCTGGATGGGAGCGAGCTTGGCCACCGCCAAATCCGAAAGCGCCTGCTTGAAGCCGGAGAATTGACCGCCGCCGAATTGGGCGCAGACATCCTTGATGGAACTTTCCGACAAAGCGGCGTAGACGCCCATCAGGTTGGCGGCCTCGGGACGGCCTTCGAAGCCTTCGGGGGAGTCCGGCAGGTTGTCTGGATCGGTCTTGGCCTTGCGGATTTTCCGGGCGATGTCCTCGGCGCTGTCGGTCATGTTGATGCGCGATTGGTCCGAAGGGTCCGACTTGCTCATCTTCTTGGTTCCGTCGCGCAGGCTCATGACCCGCGCCGCGGCGCCTAAAATCAACGGCTCGGGAATGGGCAGGAGATCGGTTTTATAATCGTTGTTGAACTTCTGGGCGATGTCGCGGGCCAGCTCCAGATGCTGCTTCTGGTCCTCGCCCACCGGCACGTGGGTGGCCTTGTAAAGCAGGATGTCGGCGGCCATCAGGTTGGGATAGGCGTACAGGCCCACCGAGGCGTTCTCCTTGTGCTTTCCCGCCTTTTCCTTGAACTGGGTCATGCGGTTGAGCCAGCCTAAACGGGCGACGCAGTTGACAATCCAGGCAAGCTCGGCATGGCCGGAAACCTGACTCTGGTTGAAGATGATGTTGTCAGCGGGATCGACCCCGGCGGCCAGCAGGCCGGCTGTCACCTCGCGGGTGTTGGCGGAAAGCCCGGCGGGGTCCTGCCACACCGTGATGGCGTGCAGATCGACGATGCAGAACAGGCAATCATAGTCATCCTGCAAATGCACCCAGTTGCGGATGGCGCCCAGGTAGTTGCCCAGATGCAGGTTGCCCGTGGGCTGCACGCCCGAGAAAATGCGCTTCATGGTCAGGCTCCGTTGGGTCTGTCGGTGTTATGGCGCTTATGGGAACAGACGGTCAAGAGACGTTCTTTTTCTTGAAGCGCTTCAGCTCTTTCAGGTTGGCGGCGCCGAGGCCTTGGGCGAGGATGGCGAAGGCGCCGAGGCCGCCGGCCACCAACGCCGCCAAGGCCGTTGCGCGCGCCCCCAAATCCCCGGCCAGCATGCCCTCAAGTCCCGGCGCGGCGAGCAGCAAAACCACCGCCATGCCGACGCTGGCCGCCGCCATGCGGGGAAGACGCGACCTCAAGCGGCCGTCGATCTTTAAATGGCCGCGCCGCATTAGGATGACGGCCAGCAAACCGGCGTTGAGCCATGATGAGATCACCGTCGCCATGGCGATTCCCACATGCAGGAAAGGCCCCATCAGCGCCAGGTTCAAAACCAGATTGACGACCAGCGCGGCGACGCCGGCCTTGACCGGCGTCACCGTGTCGCCGCGGGCGAAGAAGCCCGGCGCCAGCGCCTTCACCAAAACATAGGCGGGAAGGCCGGCGGCGTAGACGGACAGCGCCTGGGCGGTGGCCTGGACCTCTCCAGGGCCAAAGGCGCCGCGCTCGAACAGGACGGCGATCACCGGATGAGCGATGACCATCAGCGCCGCCGCCGCCGGCAACGTCAGAAGGAAAGCGAACTCCAGCGCCCGGTTCTGGCTGTCCATGGCCTGCACATCCTGACCGGCGCGCAGCTGGCGCGAAAGCAGCGGCAGCAGCGCCGTGCCCACGGCCACCCCGACGACGCCGAGCGGCAACTGATTCACCCTGTCGGCGAAGAACAGATACGAGATAGACCCGGTGGGCAGGAACGAGGCGATGATGGTGTCGATCAACAGGTTGATCTGATAGACGCCGGCGCCGATGGCCACCGGAACGATTCGTTTAAGCATCCGGCTGACAGTTGGGGTCAGGCGCGGACGGCGCAGTCGCAAAGGCATGCCGGCGCGGGCGCAAAAGACGTACATCCAGACAAACTGCGTCAATCCCGCCCCGGCGACGCCCCAGGCCAGGGCGTGGGCGGGAGACGCCATCAGCGGCGCCAACCCGAGAATGGCGCCGATGAGACACAGGTTAAGCAGTATCGGCGTCGCCGCGGCGGCGGCGAAGCGGCCCAGGGAGTTCAGGACTCCCGCCATCAGCGACGCCAGGGAAATAAACAGCAAATAGGGGAAGGTGACGCGGGTCAGCAATATGGCGAGATCGAACTTCTCCGGCGTGGCGGCGAATCCCGGGGCGAAACCGTACATCAACAACGGCATGGCCAGCTCGAAGGCGGCGACGAAAATCAACAGCGCCCACAGCAACACGGCCAGCGCCTGCTCGGCGAAGGCGCGCGCGCCGTCTTCGCCCTCTTCCTCCAGGAGCCCCGCGAACAAAGGCACGAAAGCGGCGTTAAAGGCGCCTTCGGCGAACAGGCGGCGAAACAGGTTGGGAAACTTGAAGGCGACGAAAAAGACGTCGGCCAGCATGCCGGCGCCGAGAATGGCGGCGATCAGGATGTCGCGGATAAACCCGAGGACGCGGCTCGCCATGGTGAGGCCGCCGACGGTGACGATGGATCTGAATAGCGCCATGAGAGTTATCTAGCCGTTAATTATGACGCTGAAAAGGCCACTAGGCGGCGACCGACCCGCCGTTTTGACCTTCCAAGGTCACGGCGCTTAAAAGCCGGTCGTGGATTTCCTTGATTTTTTCCTCGTCGGTGACTTTCAGCCCAAAGATATTCTTGATGTAGAACACATCGACCACACGCTCGCCATAGGTGGAGATATGGGCGCTGTAAATCTGCAATCCTAAGGACTTGAGGGCGGCGGTAACGTCGTGGAGAAACCCCAATCGATCGCGGCCGTTAACCTCGATGACCGTATGATTCGCGCTGGCCTTGTTGTCCACCAGCACCAGCGGCGGAACCTTGAAGACGTGGGTGCGGCTGGGCGGCGCTTTTTGGCGTCTGGCCTCAAGAACGCGGGCGGGGTGAATATGGCCCGAAAGGGACTCCTCGATATTGCGCCACAGTTTTTTCAATTGCCGTTTGTTACTGAAGGCGCCGCCGGCGGAATCTTGTATGGAAAACGTATCGAGCGCCATGCCATTGGCCAGGGTCACGATCTTGGCGTCAACGATGGAGGCGCCGCTGAGAGCCATGGCCCCGGCGATCCGCGAAAACAGGCCGGGATCATCGGCGGTATAAATTACGATTTCCGTAACATCGCGGAAATCATCCACCCGCGTTTCGATATGCAGGGCCAGCTCCTCTTGCTCCGCTTTTCGGGCCAGATAGGCGTGGTGAGCCAGGGTGCCGGCGTCAAAAAGAAGCCAGTACCCCTGAGGACCGCGCTCAATATGTTTTTCCACATCCCGAGGCGGCCAATCCTTCAATCGATCGCGCATGGCGTTCTTGGCTTCCTCGACGCGCGCTTCGCGGCTTCCGGGGTCCACCCCGGCGGTCATTTCGTCCAGGGCGCGGTAATAGAGTTCGCGCAGGAGCCCCCCTTTCCATCCGTTCCACACACGGGGGCCGACGGCGCGGATATCGGCCACGGTCAGGATCACCAGCATCCGCAGGCGTTCCGGAGATTGCACGATTTTCACGAAGTCGTGAACGGTCTTGGGGTCGTCCGAGTCGCGCTTGAAGGCGGTGCGGCTCATCAACAGGTGATGCAGCACCAGCCACGACACGGTTTCGGTCTCCCAATCGCTCAAGCCCAGCCGCGGCGCCAGGGTGGTGGCGATTTCGGCGCCGATCTCGGAGTGATTTCCGCCGCGTCCCTTGGCGATGTCATGGAGCAACGCCGCCACATAAAGAGCGTCGCGCGACTGCAGCTGGCCAATGATGGCGCTGGCCACCGGCAGCTCATCCTTGAGCCGCCCCTGTTCGATGGCGTTGAGGACGCCGATGGCGCGGATGGTGTGCTCGTCCACCGTATAGATATGATACATGTCGTATTGCATCTGGGCGACGACGCGCCCGAAGTCGGGGATAAAGCGCCCCATCACGCCGGCTTCGTTGAGCCGCGCCAACGTCTTTTCAGGGTCCTTCCCCGAGGTCAAAATCTCCATGAACAGGCGGTTGGCCGTTTCATCGGCGCGGAAGCCGTCGTCAATCAGGTCCAGGCGCTGGGAGACTTCGCGAAACGCCTGGGGATGGATGTCGAGTCCAAGCTTTTGAGCCTCATGGAAAAGACGGATGATCTTGACGGGATCATCCGAGAAGTCCTCCAGTTTCAAGCGGCCGCCATCGACCTTGAATCCCGCGGCGACGGGTTTAGGCCGCGCAATCGAGGGCAGGCGGAAACGGCGTTTTTTATGGGTTTCCTCCAACACCGCGCACAGAATGCGGGTCAGGTCGCCGACGTCCTTGGCGATCAGGAAGTAGTCCTTCATGAAAAGCTCGACGCCCCGCGCGACGCCGCCGTCCTTATAGCCCATGCGCCCGGCGATAACCTCCTGGATATCGAAGCCCAAGCGCTCTTCGGCGCGCCCGGACAAGTAATGCAGGTGGCAGCGCACCGTCAAAAGAAAGTCCTGGGCCTTGTCGAAACGCTTGACGTCGCCGGAGGTCAGCACGCCTCGGGCCACCAATTCATCGACGTCATCCACCCGGTATAGAAACTTGGCGATCCAGAACAGGGTTTGCAGGTCGCGCAAGCCCCCCTTCCCTTCCTTGACGTTGGGCTCCAGCACATAGCGGGAGTCGCCCATGCGTTCATGGCGGGCGTTGCGCTCCGCCAGCTTGTCGTCAACGAAGTCAGGACCGCCGCCGGCGACGATGGTGCTGGAAAAACGCTGTTTGAACTCGTTGAAAAGCTCCGTGTTCCCCCACAACCAGCGGGCTTCGAGAAGACTGGTGCGGATGGTCAGGTCCTGGCCGGCGAGGCGGATGTTCTCTTTCACGGAGCGGGTGGCGTGGCCCACCTTGAGCCCCAAGTCCCATAACAAATAGAGCATGAACTCCACCACCTGCTCGATGTGGGGCGTCTGCTTGTAGGGCAGCAGAAACAGCAAGTCGATGTCCGAAAAGGGCGCCAGTTCGCTACGGCCGTAGCCGCCGGTGGCGGCCACCGAGAGACGCTCGCCGGTGGTCGGGTTGGCCAGCGGATAGACGTATTCGAGGGTGAAGTCGTAGATCACCCGCACCAATTGATCGATCAGGAAGGCGTTGGCGCGCGCCACCTCGGAGCCCGTGGCTCCTTCTTCCTCGAAGCGGCGGCGCGTCTCGCTCATCCCGCCCGAGAGGGCGGTTTTCAAAACCTCCAATACTTTGGGCTGGACGCTGGAGGAATAGCCGGACCTTTCGGCCAAGCCGGAAAGCTTTCCTGCCAGCGCCTTGCGGTCAATGATGTCGCGCGGCTTGGGGATGCGTGTCATTTGCTTATTAATAAGCGACCGCTTCGTTAAGATAAAGCGGGAGGTGAATATGGCGCCGGCTAATCCGCCAACAGCCCCTTAAGCTTATACAACGCCTCCAGCGCCTCTTTTGGCGTCAGGTCGTCGGGGTTGATGTCTTTTAGGGCCTCATCGGCGGCGGAGATTTTGGCGGCTTGGGGCGGGGCCGCCTTTTCCAGCGTCGAGAAAAGGGGCAGGTCGTCGGCCAGTTTGGTGACGGCGCCGGATTGTTCGTCTTTTTCCAAGGTTTTCAACACCTGCTCGGCGCGGGCGACGACGCTGGCCGGAAGGCCCGCTAACTGGCCCACGTGAATGCCGTAGGAACGGTCGGCCGAGCCCGGCGCCACCTCGTGCAGGAAAACCACGTCGCCCTTCCACTCCTTGACCTGCATGGTGTGGCACGACAGGGCGTCGAGCTTGGCGGCCAGGGACGTCAGTTCATGGTAATGGGTGGCGAACAGGGCCCGGCATTTATTGTTCTCGTGCAAATGCTCGACCACCGCCCAGGCGATTGACAGGCCGTCATAGGTGGCGGTTCCGCGCCCAATTTCGTCCAGGATCACCAGCGCCCGGGGACCGGCCATGTTGAGGATGGCGGCGGTTTCCACCATCTCCACCATGAAGGTGGAGCGCCCACGCGCCAGGTCGTCCGCCGCGCCGACCCGCGAGAACAGCCGATCGACGGCGCCCAGGCGGGCGCTTTCGGCGGGAACGTAGGAGCCCATCTGGGCGAGCACGGCGATCAGCGCGTTCTGGCGCAAGAACGTGCTTTTTCCGGCCATGTTGGGGCCGGTCAGCAGCCAAAGCCGTTGAAGGTCCGAAAGGTCGCAGTTGTTGGCGACGAAGGCGCCTTCCTGGCTTTCCTCAAGGGCCGCCTCGACCACGGGGTGGCGGCCAAGCATGACCTCAAAGCCCCGGCCGTCGTCGACCACCGGGCGGCGGTAGTTCCTGTCGACGGCAAGTTGAGCCAACGCCGCGGCCACATCCAACGCCGCCACCGCTTGCGCCGCCAGAGCCACCGAGTCGGAACGTCCGGCCACCTCGCCCGCCAAATCCTCGAACAGCTTCAACTCCAAGGCCAGCGCCTGTTCGGCGGCGCGCGAGATTTTTCCCTCCAATTCGCCCAGCTCCACCGTCGTGTAGCGCACCCGGTTGGCCATGGTCTGGCGGTGGATGAAGGGCTGCTCGGGGTCCGACGGCATTTTTTCCGCTTTTGCCGCCGGCACCTCGATGTAATAGCCGAGCACGTTATTGTGCTTGATCTTGAGGGTTTGAATGGCGGTCTCGCCGGCGTAGCGGCTTTGCAGATTGGCGATCAGGCGGCGGCTTTCGTCGCGCAGCGTCACCAACTCGTCCAGCTCCGGCGCGTAGCCTTCGGCGATGAAGCCGCCGTCCCGGGCGAAGGCTCCAGGCTCGGGCGCCAGGGCGCGGCTCAAGCGGTCCACCAGTTCGCCGTGGAAGCCAAACTCCTCCATGCATGTCTTGATCCCAGCCGGAAGGTTCTCGGAGCTTAATAGATCGCGCAACTCGGCTGTCAGCGCCAAGCCGCCCCGCACCGCCGCCAAATCGCGCGGACCGCCGCGCCCCACGGTCAAGCGCGACAAGGCCCTTTCCATGTCCGGGCAACGCTTGAACAGGGTCCGCGCCTCGTCTCGAAGCCGCTCCCCATCGACGAAGAACTGGACCATATCGAGACGGTCGTCGATGGCCCGCGGGTCGCACAAAGGCGCCGCCAGCCGCGCCGCCAGCAGCCGCGCCCCGGCCCCGGTCACGGTGCGGTCGATGACGCCGAGAAGGGATCCCTTGCGTGCGCCGCTCAGGGTTTGGGAAAGCTCCAGGTTGCGCCGGGTGGCGGCGTCGATCTCCATCAACGCCCCCTGGTCGAGGCGGCGGAGCCGGGAGATTCGCGGCAATTTCCCCTTTTGCGTCAACTCCACATAACCGACGAGGGCGCCCCCGGCCGCCGTTTCAGCCCGCGAAAAATCGCCGAAGGCGTCAAGCGTCTTCACCTGATAGAGGGTTTCCAGGCGCTTGCGGGCGTTCTCGCTGTCAAAGCAACTGGGCGCCAAGGTGGTCAGGCGCCGCCGCCAATCGCCAAGAGTCTCGAACAGCTCGGGCCTTTGAGAGAGAGTCTCGGAAACCAGCAGCTCCCCGGCGTCTAGGCGGGCCAGGGCGGCGGCCAGTTCCGAGGCGGAAACGGCTTGAGCGTAAAAATCGCCGGTGGAGACGTCGATCCAAGCCAGTCCCAAATCGCCGCGGACCTCGGCCACGGCGCCCAGGTAGTTATGGCGCCGGGCGTCCAGCAACGTGTCCTCGGTCAAGGTGCCCGGCGTCACCAGCCTGACCACGTCGCGGCGCACCACCGCCTTGTAGCCGCGCTTCTTGGCCTCCGCCGGGTCCTCCATCTGCTCGCACACCGCCACCTTAAAGCCTTTTCTTATCAGGCGGGCCAGATAGACGTCATGGCTGTGCACGGGAACGCCGCACATGGGGATGTCCGCGCCCTTGTGCTTGCCGCGCTTGGTCAGCGTAATGTCCAGCGCCTCGGCGGCGGCGGCGGCGTCGTCGAAAAACAGTTCATAGAAATCCCCCATGCGGTAAAAAAGCAGGCAGTCGGGATGGCGCCGCTTGATGTCCAGGAACTGGGCCATCATGGGCGTTACGTCACCCTTTGGAGCCGCCGTTTTAGGGGCGGCGTCAGGGTTATTATTTGGACTCGTCTGATGCACGGCGGCAACATAGCACAGACAGCATCCTTGGGACTATGATTCGCGCGCGGCCTTAGGCAATATGGGAAAATCTTTTTTGAATAGGGATTTCCAGTGAGCGACAACAACAGTTCCGAGCCGGCCCACGAAATGGCCGGCCTTTTCGCCGACCGCGGCGGCTTCGAGAACGCCGTCAAAGCGCTGATCGAAACTGGATTTGAGCGATCTGATTTGAACGGTTTGTCCTCTCACGAATCCATCGACGCCGCCGGAAAGCCCGGCGATCCTTGGAAGGATGTTCTCACCGCCATGATCGGAGAGCTTAAGTATGAAGGACCCTTGGTGGCGTCCGGCGCCATTTTACTGGTCGGCGGTCCTTTCGCCGCCACCGTCGCCGGTCTGATCGGCGCGGCGGTGGGCGGCGTCGCCATAAAGGAGCTTCTTGACCAGGCCACCTCGACGCCCCACACGGAGGACTTCGCGCGTTCGTTGGAAGCGGGCAGCGTTATCCTGTGGGTGCGGGCGGAGGGCGAAAAACGGCAAAGCAAAGCCATTTCCATCCTCGATGATGCGGGCGGCGCCAACGTTCACATTCATCAACACTCCAGCGGCTGAATCTAAAGAGTGAAGGAAATAAAATGGACGATTCCGGTCCGCGCAAAAAAACCACTCTGGACAAAGACCTTAAAAGAATCGGCCTTCTGGAGGCCGCCGTTCAGGAGACCGGCCAGCAAATCGTCAAACTTGGTTTTGGCGTTGTCTTTCTCGTCGCCATAAGCATCGCCGCCTTCATTGCCTTCTACGACTTGTCGCCAAGAACAAATTACAGCTTTTATGTCGTCGCCGCCTGCATCATCGGCGGCTATATGGCGCTCAACATCGGCGCCAACGACGTCGCCAACAACGTCGGCCCGGCGGTCGGCTCCAAGGCGCTGACCCTGGTGGGCGCGTTGGCCATCGCCGCCATTTTCGAGGCGGCGGGGGCCATCCTCGCCGGCGGCGACGTCGTTTCCACCATTAAAAAGGGGATCATTGACCCCGCCTTGTTCCCCGACACCGGAACCTTTATCCGCGCCATGCTGGCGGCGCTACTGGCCGCCGCGTTGTGGCTTAATCTCGCCACCTATCTCGGCGCGCCCGTTTCCACCACCCACGCCATCGTCGGCGGCGTGATGGGCGCCGGAATCACCGCCACGGGGATGGCGGCCGTCAACTGGGGAACCATGAGCAAGATCGCCGCAAGCTGGGTTATTTCACCGGTTCTCGGAGGCCTTATCGCCGCAGGCTTTCTCGCCTTCATTAAATTCTTCATCTACTACAATGACGATATGATCGTCGCCGCGCGCCGCTGGGTGCCGGTGCTGGTGTCGATCATGGCCAGCGTCTTCGCGGTCTATCTGGTGATGAAGGGCTTGAAGAAAATTTGGAAGCCGGACGCCTGGATGATCGCCGCTATCGGCGCCGGCGCTTTCGTTGTCGGCCACGCCTTGGTGAAGCCAGTGGTGGTCAAGGCTTCCGCCACCCTTGAAAACCGCCGCAAGGCGGTGAGCACCCTGTTCACCATTCCGCTCATTTTCTCGGCGGCGCTGCTTTCCTTCGCCCACGGCGCCAACGACGTGGCCAACGCCGTTGGACCGCTGGCGGCCATCGTCGACGCCGCCGCCACCGGCGGCATCTCCAAGGAAGTCGGGGTGCCGTTGTGGGTGATGTTGGTGGGCGCGTTTGGAATTGCGGCGGGATTGGTGCTGTTCGGTCCCAAGCTGATCCGCACGGTGGGCCAGCAGATCACCAAGCTGGACCGCGCCCGCGCCTTTTGCGTGGCGCTTTCGGCGGCCATCACCGTGATCATCGCCTCGGCGCTGGGGCTGCCGGTAAGCTCCACGCACATCGCCGTCGGCGGCGTTTTCGGCGTTGGCTTTTTGCGTGAGTATCTGTCCTACCGCAGGCGGCGCTTGCGCGAAGAAGAGGTAAATAACGCCATCAAGACCGCAAGCCCGGCCAAGCTTGAAAAAAGAATGGAAAAAGCGCGCGCGCGCAAACTGGTTCGGCGCAAGCATCTCACCACCATCGTCGCCGCTTGGCTGGTGACAGTTCCGTTGGCGGCGTTGCTGGCGGCCTTGCTCTTCTTTTTATTCCAACTGTTCGCTTAAAAGGGAAAGACCGGCAGCGCCATGAACGAAAGCTCCGCCAAAACCGCCGGAAAGAATATCGCCGCCGAGATGGACGCTTTGGCCGCCGTGATTTCCAAGGCCCGTGAAAGCGTTGGACGGGTTATTTTCGGTCAGGAGCAAGTAATCGAGGAAACCCTGATCACCCTTCTCGCCGGCGGACATCTGTTGCTGATCGGCGTTCCCGGACTCGGCAAGACGCGCTTGGTGGAAACCCTTGGCGTGGTTTTCGGTCTGGAGGAGCGCCGGGTGCAGTTCACCCCCGATCTCATGCCCGCCGACATACTTGGCTCCGAGGTTCTGGAGGAATCGGAGTCCGGCAAACGCGCCTTCCGTTTCATCAAGGGGCCGGTGTTCAGCCAGCTTCTAATGGCCGACGAAATCAACCGCGCCAGCCCGCGCACCCAGTCGGCGCTTTTGCAGGCCATGCAGGAACGCCGGGTCTCCGTCGCCGGTCACTACCACGCCTTGCCCAGCCCCTTCCATGTGCTGGCCACCCAGAATCCATTGGAGCAGGAGGGCGTTTATCCGCTGCCCGAGGCGCAGCTTGACCGTTTTTTCATGCAGGTGGACGTCGACTACCCCGAATTGGCGGAGGAGCGCCAAATCCTCGAAGCCACCACCGGACCCCAAGAGGAAACGCCGTCCCAGGTCATGACCGGCGAGGATTTGCTCAAGGCCCAGGCATTGATCCGCCATGTGCCGGTGGGCGAGAGCGTGGCCCAGGCCATACTCGAACTGGTGCGCGCCGGGCGTCCTCAATCCAGCGCCCTGCCCGAGGTGCAAAAGAACGTCTCGTGGGGGCCGGGACCGCGCGCCAGCCAAGCGCTCATGCTTGCGGCGCGGGCGCGGGCCGTCATCAGCGGAAGGCTGGCGCCGTCCGTCGACGACGTCTTGACCCTCGCCCACCCCGTTCTGCGCCATCGCATGGCCCTCAACTTCGCCGCCCGCGCCGAGGGCGCCACCATCGGCGGCGTCATCGACCGCCTGTGCGAGACCATCGCCTGACGGCCATGAATGGCCTCGCGCAGCCC
>CAJXGZ010000009.1 GCA_913053795.1 uncultured Rhodospirillales bacterium
CCACATCCGAAATCCTTAAAATCGATGGCGTCATCATCGAGGACGTGGTCAGTCTTTCGACAACGGACAACGTTAAATCCAAGGGCGGCCTGCTCGATATTCGCCCGCCCCTGCGCGACGTCCCGCAATCGCCGGAAGACGCCGCCGGGTTGCGCCGGGAGATCGCCGGGAACCCGTTTCTCCACGAAAAAATCGCCTCCGCCGACGGCATGGCCGTGGCCCTCTACGCGCCCATCGAACGCAAGGACATGAGCCACCGCATCGCCGGCGAGATAGGGGACATCCTTTCGCGTGAACTCTTGCCGGGACAGCGGTTCCACATAGCCGGCCTGCCGATTTCCGAGGACACCTTCGGCATCGAAATGTTTATCCAGATGGGTATCGTGGCGCCGTTGGCTTTCATGCTGATCCTGTTGATCGTCTTCGTCATGTTTCGCCAAGCCGCCTTCCTCGCCCCCATTGCGCTGACAGCTATGTTCTCCGTTATCTGGGCCATGGGGTTGTTGATCGGGATGGGGTTCACCGTCCACATCATGAGTTCGATGATTCCGGTGTTCCTGATGCCCGTCGCCATCCTCGACGACATCCACATCCTGAGCGCCTTCTTCGACCGCTACCGGGTCATGGGCAATAAGCGCCGAGCCCTGATCGAGTCCATGCGGCCGCTCTACAAGCCGATGTTCTATACGACCCTGACCTCGGCCGTGGGCTTCGCTTCGCTGGCGCTCGCCGATATTCCGCCGGTGCGCATTTTCGGCCTGTTCGTCGCCTTCGGCATCGTCGCGGCGTGGCTGCTGGCGCTGACCCTGGTTCCGGCGGTGATCAGCCTGATGGACGACGAAAAGCTGAAGCGCCGGCTGTACAGGGCCGGCGGCGCGCCGGATACGATGCTCGACCGCATCCTCAAGCCTCTCGGCGGGTTCGCCTTTTCCCGCGCCCGGGTGGTGCTTGTGCTGGGCGTCGCCGCCTTCGCCTTCGGCATTGCCGGGCTGTCGCAGATCCGGGTCAACGACAACCCGGTCAAATGGTTCAAGGAGGGCCACCCCCTTCGCGTCGCCGACACGGTCATGAACCGCCTGTTCGGCGGCACATACATGGCCTACGTGGTCATCGAGGGAAATGCGCCGGCGGCCGTCAAGCGCCCGGAGGCCGTCGCCTACATCGGCCGCATGCAGCAGGACCTGGAGGCCGATCCGCTGGTCGGCAAGACCTCGTCCGTCGCCGATATCGTCAAGCGCATCAACCTGGTGCTGCACGACAACGCGGGCGCCTATGACATGGTCCCGGACAACCCCGACGCCATTGGCCAGTTCCTGTTCCTGTACCAGTCCACGGGCGATCCCAACGACCTCGACAACTTCATCGACCGCGAGGCCCGCAAGGCCAATATCTGGGTCCAGATGAAGGGCGGCGACAACCGCCAAATGCAGGCGGTCGAGGACCGCCTGGCCGCCTTCGTCAAGAACAACCCGCTTCCCGGCGGTCTGTCGCTGCGCTGGTCCGGGCTCACCTACATCAACAAGGTGTGGCAGGACTTGATGGTCGTCGGCATGCTCAAGGCGGTGTTCGGAAGCTTCGTCGTCGTCTTCGCCCTCATGTTGTTTGAGTTCCGCTCCCTCACCTTGGGCGTTCTCGCCATGGCGCCGCTGTCGGCCGCCATCGTCGTCACCTACGGTCTGGTCGGCTGGCTCGGCTTTGACTACAACATGCCGATCGCCGTCGCCGCGGCGCTGTCACTCGGCCTCGGCGTCGACTTCGCCATCCACTTCCTGCAACGGTTCAAGGCGCATGTGGCTGAATCCAGGGACGTCGAGGCGACGATCCGGCACATGTTCGGCGAGCCGGCCCGCGCCATCATGCGCAACGCCATTGTCATCACCATCGGGTTCCTGCCGCTTACGCTCTCGACCCTGGCCCCGTATATCACGGTCGGCCTGTTCTTCGCTTCGCTGATGCTGTTCTGCACCTTGGCGACGCTGTTCATGCTTCCCGGCGCGCTTCGTTACGTCGGCGCCCGGGCCATTCCCGGAGGCCCATCATGATGAAGCCGGTCATAATCCGATTGACCCTCGCCTTGGTCCTTGGCCTTGCCCTCACCGCCCGTTCAACCGGCGTCTTTGCAGCATCCGCCGAGGAAATCATGGAGCGTTCCCAGCGCGCCTTCCACTACGCCGGCAGTGACGCCAAGGGCAAACTGACAATGGAGCTGATCGGCAAAGACGGCGGCAAGCGCGTGCGGGTCCTGACCATGCTGCGCCGCAACCAGGGGACCGGGGGCGAACAGAAATACTTCATGTATTTCCACGAGCCGGGCGACATCCGCCGCCTCACCTTCATGGTCTGGAAGTTTCCCGCCCGCGAGGATGACCGCTGGATATTCGTCCCCGCCGTCGATCTCATCCGGCGCATCGCCGCCGAGGACAAGTATTCGAGCTTCGTCGGCTCCGACTTCAGTTACGAGGACGTTTCGGGCCGCGCCGCCGCCGAGGACGCCCACACCCTGGTCGGCGAAGAGAAGCTGGGGGATCGGGAAGTCTTCGTCATCAAGAGCGTTCCCCGCCAGGCGGCGGCCTTCACCAAGCGAATTTCCTGGATCGACAAGCAGAACCACCTGCCTCTCAAGGAGGAATTTTACGACGCCCAGAATGAACTCCAGCGGGTTTTCACGGCGGATAGCATCGAGGAGGATGTCTATCCGACCATCATCAAGCGCACCATGAGGAACGTCAAAACAGGCCACCGCACCGAGGTGACGGTGAATTCGGTCGCTTACGACATCGGACTTAAAGACTCCGATTTCAGCGAACGCCGCATGCGGCGGCCTCCGCGTTCATGGATTCGGTGACCAGCCTCGAACGGTATTTGAGTTAGAATTGTCCCATGTTGAACGCGCTCGCCGTTTTGTTTTTGGTTGCGCTTTCCGCCACCGCCTTGGCTCAGGAGAGCGAAGACGAATGGGGCGTGGATGTTCGCGGCTTTGCGCTCGGGACCTTTTCGGGGCGGACCACCGGTCAGACGCCGCCGGGACCCGAGGGGCGCGCCCTTCTTCTCGGCGAGGAACGCCTTCGTCTTGACCTTACGGGCTGGACCGGCGCCGTCGAAGCCGAGGTCCGGATAAAGCTGGACGGCGTCCACGACGAGGTTGGGCGTGATTTCGATCTGAACCTGCGCGAGGCTTATCTGGATTACACCACGGGGAATCTGGATTTTCGTCTCGGCCGCCAGATCGCCACCTGGGGCGTCGGCGATTTGCTGTTCATCAATGACGTGTTTCCCAAGGACTGGGTGTCGTTGTTCGCCGGCCGGCCGCTTGAATACCTCAAGACCGGCGTCGACGGCCTGCGGGTGCGCTATTCGTCGGATATGTTGAACGCTGAATTGTTGGCCATCCCACGCTTCGAGCCAGACGCCATGCCGACCTCGAAACGGTTCTTCATGCACGACGGCTACGCCTCCGCCGCCGGCCGCGGCGAAGACCTGCCTGACGCCACCCTCGGCAATACCGAGATCGGGCTCAGGCTTTATCGGAAATTCGGCGGTTTTGATGTTTCGGCCCACGTCTACCGGGGCCGTTGGCGCACGCCGGGCCAGCGCACCGACAATCCCAATAACCCGAGCTACGTCATGTCCATATACCCGCCGCTCTCGGTCTACGGGATGAGCGCCCAGGGACGAGCGTTGGGCGGCGTCCTCAGCCTCGAAGGGGGCTATTACGACTCGCGCGGCGATCGAGACGGCGGCGACCTGGCGGTTCCAAACTCTCAAATCCGCTTTTTGGCCGGCTACCAGAAGCAGCTTTGGAAGGATTTCACCATCGGCGCCCAGTATTACGCCGAGATCATGAGCGATTTCGGCGCCTATAAGCGCACCCTTCCCGCTGGTTTCGCCCGCAAGGAAAGGTACCGGGACATCGTCACCTTGCGCCTGATACAGCTTCTAATGCATCAGACCTGGACGCTTTCGTTCTTCGCCTTTTACAGCCCGGCGGAGAACGACTACCTGTTGCAGCCCCAGGCCGCATACAAGGTCTCGGATAGCGTATCGGCGGCTATTGGGGCCAACGTCTTCGGCGGCGAGAAGAGTACGACCTTCTTCGGCCAGTTCGGCCAGGACGATAACGCCTATGTCAACCTGCGTTACGATTTTTGAGCGCCCCTGTTGAACGTCACTGCTGTCCCATCGCGGGTATGACGAAAAATCCTCATCCTCGGATTGCCCGCAGGGCAAGTCCGGGGATCCAGTGACGAATTGTATAGTGCTGGATTCCCCGCCTTCGCGGGAATGACGAGGGGGGGGGAATCTTCAGGATTTGGTTGACGTAATATATAAAATATGTTCAATTGAGTAATTGAATAATAAAAACTGACGAGGTTAAGTCGGTGTCAAGCTCCAGCGCAAAACGTCAGCTTCTCGAACAGTTCGCCATCGTCGCCAAGGCGTTGGGCCATGCCCACAGGCTGGACCTATTGGAGTTTCTGGCCCAGGGCGAGCGCAACGTCGAGGCGCTGTCCCAAGTGGCGGGACTCAGCGTGGCCAATACGTCGCAGCACCTTCAGCACCTCCGCCGCGCCGGTCTGGTGACCTCCCACAAGAGGGGACTTCACGTTTTCTACAGCTTGGCCGGCGATGACGTGATCGGATTGCTTTGCGCGTTAAGGCAGACCACCGAACGCCATATCGCCGAGGTGGACAGGATTATCGCCGGATACTTCAACGAGCGCGATAGCCTTGAGGCGCTTACCCGCAAAGAGCTTTTGGCGCGGACAAGGGAAGGGCTGGTGACCGTGCTCGACGTTCGGCCTCCCGAGGAATACCAGTCTGGACATATACCCGGCGCCGTCAACCTGCCGCTGGGGGACTTAAGAAAACGCCTGAAGGACCTGCCCAAGGGCCAGGAGATCATCGCCTACTGCCGGGGGCCCTATTGCGTGCTGGCGTTCGAGGCCGTCGCCCAGCTGCGAAAGAAAGGTTTCAAAGTGCGCCGATTGGAAGACGGCTACCCGGAATGGAAAGCCTCCGGCCTGCCGGTCGATAAAGGCTGCTAAGCGGAACGGCCTCCCGGCAAGCCGCTTTTCTTAACTCCCGTCAGACGGCACGGCCACCACGGGACTTGTGGCGCCGTTCAAAATGTCCTTGACCACGTCGCCCGCGAGCAGATGGCGAAAGTATTCCTTATGGCCGCCGACGACCATCAGGTTGATGTCATGTTTATTCACCTCGGAAAGGATATTGTCGACCGTTTTGCCCTGGATTTTAATGGCCGTGGATTCGTCGCCGGACGGCGTGACCTTGTCACGCGATTCCTGCAAATCCCGGCGTTCATCCCTGAGTTCCTTCACCACGTGGAGAAAAAAAATTTTGCCGAAAACGCTCCGGCGAAACCAGCCGCTACCCTGGCGACTGATTCAGAGCCTCCTGACAAATCTACCGAGACAAGTATGTTGTTGATTTTATCAATGACGGTCACCTCCAGGGGATGCAATTTAGACGATACGGGCCACGCAGCGGCGCCTGAGGAAAAGCTCACCGGCCGCCGCTGTTGGCAACCATATCAGTCTTCTATAATATATGATTCATAGGAAGATGGCGCCATTTATTTCCATAATTATCCCCAACCGTAACGGCGAGGCGACGATCGGGCTGTGCCTTGAGGCGGCCCACGCCTCCAAGTACGAGCCCTTCGAAGTGATCGTTGTCGACGACCATTCCGAAGACGGCTCCATCGAGGCGATCGAACGGTTCCCATGCAAGCTGATCCGCCTCGAAGAGCATGGCGGAGCGTCGAAGGCGCGCAACATAGGCGCCCGGCACAGCCGCGGCGGCGTTCTTTTCTTCACCGACGCCGATTGCCTTTTGCAAGAGGACACTCTGGCCATCGCCGCCGAGTCCTTTTCATCCAACGGGCCTGGAACCGTCATCGGCGGGACCTATACCCCGGATCCTTACGACCGGGGCTTCTTCAACAGTTTTCAATCCATCTTCATCAATTATTCGGAATGCAAGAATGCCGATAACGCCGACTACGTGGCCGCCCACGCCATGGTCATCGCCGCCGATGCGTTCAAGGAAAACCAGGGTTTTCCGGAGAACTTCCTGCCTGTGGCCGAGGATGTGGAATTTAGCCACAGGCTGCGCCGCGCCGGGCGCCGCATTATCATCAATCCCCGTCTTCAGGTCCGCCACATCTTCAACTTTTCCCTCTACCGGTCGCTCCTGAACGCCGTCCACAAGTCCATGAACTGGACCGTCTATTCAATCGCCAACAGGGACGTCTTCGCCGATTCCGGAACGGCGTCGACGGAATTGAAAACAACCGCCGGGTTCTGCGGCGTCAACGTCGCCCTCTTGCTATTGTTCGCCTATTTCCGCGATCCTCTGTTCCTCTATCTGACGGCGGCGCCCATAGGTCTAAGTCTATGGGTGAGCCGAAACCTGCTGATGGCGTTCTTAAAGGGGGGGGGAGCCCTGTTCGCGGCGGCGGCGACCGCCTATTTTCTGTTCCTGTATCCGCTGGCCGTCGTCGGCGGCGGCTTGGCCGGCCTGTTGCGCTATCACTCCCGGCAAGAACGCCGATGACCATGTATTCACCGCTCAGGCACATTCCGTCGATCTTCCTCAAACAGAGGCCGATCCAGTTGACCTACTTCGTCACCCGGAAATGCAACGCCGGGTGCCCCTGGTGCTTCTATTTGAAAAGCGAGGGCGGCATAGGCGACGCCGGCGAGGGCGAAACTCTGTCATTGGACGAGGTCCGCAAGGTCTCCCGGTCCCTGGGGACGCTGATGTGGGTCGCCTTTTCGGGCGGCGAGATTTTCCTGCACCATGAACTCGCGCCAATCAGCGCCATCTTCTATGACCAGAACAGACCTCCGGTCATGCTGTTTCCCACCAATGGCCTGTTGCCGGAAACCATATTTGATCAGACCGAGCGGATTCTGAGGCGCTGCCCGAAAAGCGTGATTGTCGTCAAGGTCTCGGTCGACGGGCTCGGCGAAGATCACGACGCCCTGCGCCAAACGCCCGGAGGCTTCGACAAGGCGATGGAGACATACCGGATGCTGGGCCGTCTTCTCGACCGCTATCCCAACTTCGAGCTTGGCGTCAACACCGTCTTCTGCTCCCAAAACCAGGACAAGATGGACGAGATCATCGATTTTATGACCGGCCTCGATACCAGGGGAACCCATACGATCTCGATGATTCGCGGCAATCTCACCGACCAAAGCTACAAGAAAATCGACATCGGGAAATACCAGCGCGCCATTGACCGTTTGCAGCAAAACCTGAGGAACAGGACTTCCGGCGTCCACAGATTCCGGGGCGCCCGCCTCAAGGCGGCGCAGGACATTTTGCAGCGCCGGCTGATCCATCGGACCCTGGCCGCCGGCCGCGCGTTGGTCCCCTGTTATTCGGGAAAGCTGAACCTGGTGCTGACGGAAACAGGCGAGGTTTACCCCTGCGAAATTCTGACGACGGGTTTCGGCAATGTCAGGGACTATGACCACGACGTGGCGAAGCTGCTCCGCTCGGATCAAGCGAGGGCGGTGCTGGAGCCCATCGCCGGCGGCGCCTGCCACTGCACCCACGAATGCCACTTCCTCATGAACATTCTCTTCAATCCGAGGCTGTATCCGGCGCTTTTCAGGGAATATCTTAATGTATGGGGGGCTCGGCCGGGGCCTGCGGCTTCGAGCGCCGGAACAGCATCTAATACCAACCTGCATAAATAAACACCCATTGTGATCGCTTCTCCCGTTTCCTCGGTAGGAGGGAAGGCGCCAGCCGATGCCCAAGGCATCGTCAAGCCTTTCCGACGCCCCGAGGAGGCGGGAGAAGCGATCACAATGGGTGTTTATTTATGCAGGTTGGTATTAAGCGGGACTGCGCCCTTTCGGGTCGGGGCCGTGGCGGTTGGTCCCCGGCGTTCCTTCCAGGCACCCGGCGTCAACAAAAAACCAGATGGTCCCGGCAAGGGGAATAATGAGGAGGAGGAGCATCCATCCCGACTTGTCTCTATCATGCAAGCGCTTGACGCCGACCGCGATGGCGGGCCAGAAAACCATAAGGGAAAAGATAAACATGAACGCCCCGCCCCCCGTGGAGAAATCAACAACACCCACAAGTAAGGAGAGCGCCGCAACGGGTAAATGGAACTTCAGCCAAAAATCCGACCGGGGTATGCGGCCTTCCAAGGAAAATAAAAACTGTGACAAAGGCATGGCGGTCCCTCGTTTTAGGTTCTTAACGTCTGCTCGCTTGTTCGACGTCGGTGAAATAGTCCTTCACGGCGTAGGTTAGGGCGGTAAATAATTTGGCGCGGTATTTCCTGCTTCTGAGCGCCCGCTCCTCATTGCGGTTGGAGAGGAAGCCCAACTCCAGCAGCACCGAAGGGATGTCGGGAGCCTTCAGCACCGCGAAGCCGGCGAAACGATGCGACTTGCGCAACACCTTTGCTTGGCGGCGAAGGCGCTTGACCAGCGTTGAGGCGAACAACGCCGATTGGTTCATGGTTTCGCGCTGGGCCAATTCGATGAGGATGTTGGTGACTTCGGCGCTCTCGCCGTTGAGGTTGATTCCGGCGATGAGGTCGGCCTTGTTTTCTTTTTCGGCCAGGGCCGCCGCCTCTTTGTCCGAGGCCCTTTCGGAAAGGGTGTAGACGGACAGGCCGCGGGTGCTGCGATTCTTGATGGCGTCGGCGTGGATGGAGATGAACAACTCGGCGCTGGCGTTCCGCGCGATGGCGACGCGGTCGCGAAGCCGGATGAAGACGTCGCTCTTACGGGTCATCACAACGCGGAAACGTCCCGTCGCCTCCAGCTTGCGTTTGATTTCGCGGGCCGCGATAAGGTTGATATGTTTCTCATGGATTCCGCTGGCGCCGGTGGCGCCCGGATCAACGCCGCCATGGCCGGGGTCGATGGCGATCACCCGTCTCGGGCCGGGACGCCGAGGCTTGCGCGGCGGCGCCAAGGAGGGCGCCAAGGAGGGCTGTGGCGCAGCGGCGACTCGCGCTCTTGGGACCTGAATTGCGCCGGCGCCGCCCGGCGTTGACGTGACGACTCTGACCGTATTCCCCCGCATGTTTCTGAGGAACGCTTGGCGGCTGGTCTTGGCCAGATCGATGACGATGCGATGGCCCTCCCTGTTCGAAGGATCGAGCATGAAGGCGGCGTCAATGGCCGCCGGTCCGTTTATGTCCAGCACCACTCGTGAAACGCCTTGTTTAAACAGGCCGTAGCGCAGCTTGGACAGGAGCCCCGTCCGTTGAGGCAGGGGGCGCGCCGGCAGACGCCAGCCCACCTCGGGAAGATCGATGACCACCCGGTAGGGATTGGCCAGGGTAAAAACGTCAAAAGGCGTCTGTTTTGTTAGAACGAAAACAAATCGGGTTTTTTTTCCATGCAGGCCGACGCGCATATCGGTGATTACGGTTTTGGCTTCCAAGGGGGCGCCAAGGGCGCGAACGGGTGCGCTTCCCAGGCATAAAGTGGCCGCAAGGATCAAAAAAATCCAACGAAAGGAACACCAATAACGCAACATCTAGCGGGACCCGTTCCCTAAGAATACTACATATACTTTCTAAACAGGCCACCCTTCAACATAAATCAAGCTTCTTGCGATTCTGGGTGGTTCGAAAAAAAATCAACAAGCTCATTGTCGAACGAAATCCCTACGTTTATATTAACACATCGCCGGGAGTGGTCTCTTCTTTATAAGCGCCATTTCATCGACGAACGGCGGTTTTGGCTAAGTCCACGCCGATTTAGAATTAAGAGGTTTTTCAATGCCGGTTGAGCGAACGGATCATTTTTTTGCCCCGCGCGTAAGCGCGGCTGCCTTGATTGCGGGCGCCACCGGTCTAACACGAATAAGCGCACGCCGCGCTCTCGGGCGAACGCCCCGGGCGACAGCGGCGCTTTGGAGTCAAGAATTTCATGTCAATCAAGAAAATGTTAATCGACACCACCCACCCGGAAGAAACCCGGGTAGTGGTTCTCAGCGGGAATCTTCTGGAAAATTTTGATGTAGAGGTAGAATCCAGAAGACAGCTAAAAGGAAATATATATCTGGCGAAGGTTATCAGGGTGGAGCCCTCCCTGCAGGCGGCCTTTGTCGATTACGGCGGCAACCGCCACGGTTTCCTGGCCTTCAATGAAATCCATCCGGACTACTACCAGATTCCCGTCGCCGACCGGGAAGCCCTGGTGGCCGAGCACGAAGCCGCCGAGCAGGCCGATGAGGAAAGCGCGCAGGAAGAAGGCGCCCCCCAAGCGGGCGAGGTGGAGACCGTCGGCGGCGACGACAGCGAAGAAGTGGAAGTCCGCCGCGCGCGCCCTTCCTTGCGTTCGTACAAAATTCAAGAGGTGATCAAACGCCGCCAAGTCCTTCTTGTGCAGGTGGTCAAGGAGGAGCGGGGCAACAAGGGAGCGGCGCTCACCACCTACCTTTCGCTGGCCGGCCGCTATTGCGTCTTGATGCCCAATACGGCGCGCGGCGGAGGCATTTCGCGCAAAATCTCCAACGGCCCCGAACGCAAGAAACTTAAAACCATGCTGGGCGAACTAGGCATTCCCAAGGGGATGGCGGTCATCGTGCGCACCGCCGGCTCCAAGCGCTCCAGGACCGAGATCAAGCGCGACTACGAGTACCTGATCAGACTATGGGACACCATTCGCGAATTGACGCTCAAATCAACGGCGCCCGCCCTCATTCATGAGGAGGGCAATCTGATCAAGCGAACGCTCCGCGATCTCTACAACAACGAGATCGAGGAAATCATCGTCGACGGCGAGGAAGGTTACCGCGCCGCCAAGAACTTCATGAAGCTGATGATTCCCAGCCACGCCAAGAAGGTCAAGCAATACGACGACGGCTCCATGCCCATGCTTCAACGTTTTCAAGTGGAGAGCCAGCTTGACGCCATCCATAACCCCGTCGTTCAGATGAAGTCGGGCGCCTATATCGTCATCAATCCAACCGAGGCGCTGGTCTCCATCGATGTCAACTCCGGTCGCTCCACCAAGGAGCGCAACATCGAGGAGACGGCGCTCAAGACCAACTTGGAGGCGGTTGGCGAGATCGCCCGCCAAGTTCGCCTGCGCGATCTTTCCGGCCTTCTGGTCATTGATTTCATCGATATGGAAAACTCGCGCAACAACGCCAAGGTGGAGCGCCGCCTCAAGGACGCCATGCGCAACGACCGCGCCCGCATCCAGTTGGGACGCATCAGCCCCTTCGGTCTGCTTGAATTCTCCCGCCAGCGCATGCGGCCGAGTCTTATTGAGACCAGTTCCGGGCCTTGCCCCTATTGCGATGGCTCCGGCGTGCGCCGCTCCACCGACTCGGCGGCGTTGTTCGTTTTGCGCGCCATCGAGGAGGAAGCGACAAAAAAATGCGCCGAGGAGATCACTGTCCATACCGCGCCGGAGGTGGTGCTCTACATCATTAATCATAAGCGCGCCTCCCTGGCCGACATCGAAAGCCGCAACGGCATTTCCGTGAGGCTCGCCAATGACGATTCGTTGATTCCGCCCGAATGCCGCATCGAACGGGTGAAGCTGCGCCCCGGCGTTGCGGCTGAAAAAATCAAGGAGAGTGGCGGCGAAGAGAAAAAAATGGACGGGGAGGAAGGCTCAAAGCGCCGCCGCCGCCGTCCACGACGGCACAGACCTGCTCGCCGCGCTCCGCGCCGTCGTTTTAGCTGCTTGCGGAACCCTGTTGCTGACGCTTTCGGCCAAGATCAGCGCTCCAGCGAGGATCACGACGCTATCGCCGCCGGGGCGTTACAAAACAAAGATGCTGAGATCAATGCGAAGGAAGGTGAAAAAGCGGTTCCCGAAGCCGAGGGCGGTGGCGGCGAACCGACGGCGGGCAAGCGCCGCCGCCGTGGCCGGCGCGGCGGACGGCGGCGCGCGCGCAAGCCGTCTGACGCCGTAATGGCGGAGGCCGCGCCGATCGTCGAGGGCGTCCCAGCGTCCGATTCATTACTCGAAGGCCCCGCCGAGCCCGCCTTGCTGGAGAGCCCGCCCGAAACCGTTATGGTCGTGTCGCCGGATGGCGTCATCGATTCCGAGGTCAAGGAACAGCCCGCGGAAAAGAAACCCGCCAAGCGCAAGAGCGCCGCCAAGGGAAGCCCGAAAAAACGAACGAAGAAAACCGAAGATGCTCCCAAGGACGCTTCTGGGGACGCTTCTGGGGACGCTTCTGGGGCCGCAAGCGAAATGGCGAAAGAGGACGATAAGGAAAAGCCGAAACCGGTGAGACGCCGCCGCAAGACGGCGAAGGAAAAGGACGGGGAAAAAAAGGCGGCGGCGCCGCGGCGGGAGACGTCCTCAAGCGGCGCCGCCAAGAACACCGTCATCAACGTCGGCGAGGCGCCGCCTGCTCCGGTTGAAGACAAGCCGAAAAAAGGCTGGTGGCAGCGCCCTTGACCTTTTCCCCGGACGCTGGAAACGTCTGACATGAATTCTCTTGGCATAGATAAGCCGCTCGGCGACACCCTGGTTGTCGTCGCCATGTCGGGCGGCGTCGATTCATCGGTGTGCGCGGCGCTGCTCAATGACGAGGGCTACGAGGTCATCGGCGCGACCATGCAGCTTTATGACCATGGCGAGGCGATTTCCAGACCCAATACATGTTGCGCCGGGCGCGACATCCGGGACGCCCGGAAGGTGGCGGACGCCATCGGCGTTCCTCACTACGTTCTTGATTTCGAAGACCGCTTCCAGGAAGCGGTGATCGACGATTTCGTTGACGCCTACTTGATGGGCGAGACGCCCAACCCCTGCATCCGCTGCAACCAGACGGTCAAGTTCACCGATTTGCTGGGCAAGGCCGAGGCGTTGGGCGCCGATGTTCTCGCCACCGGCCATTATGCGCGCCGCATTCAAGGCGCGGACGGGCCCGAGCTGCGCCGCGGCGCCGATCCCGCGCGCGACCAGAGTTATTTCCTGTTCGCCACCACTCAGCAACAACTGCAAAGGGTTCGGTTCCCCCTTGGCGCCATGAACAAGGACGAGACCCGCGCATTGGCGCGGCGATTCCGTCTTCCCGTCGCCGCCAAGCCCGACAGTCAAGACATCTGCTTCGCGCCCACCGGAACCTATGGCGACGTTGTGGACAAGCTGCGTCCCGGCGCCGCCAAACCCGGCGAAATCGTTCATGTGGATGGCCAGGTTCTGGGCCGCCACCAGGGCGTCGCCAACTTCACCGTCGGCCAGCGTAGGGGTTTAGGCGTTGCCGGCGGCGCGCCTCTCTATGTTGTGCGGCTGGAGTCCGAGACCGCTACCGTTATCGCCGGCCCCAAGGCGGCGCTGTACAGGGACCGCCTGATGGTGAGAAATCTAAACTGGCTGGGGCCCGGGGAGCCGCCCGGGGAGAAAATGAAGGCGTCGGTCAAGCTGCGCTCAACGGCGCCGCCGGCGGGCGCCGCTATTCGCGCCTTGGGCGAGGGAAAAGCTGAAGTTGTCTTGGACCAGCCTCAAGCCGGCGTCGCACCGGGCCAAGCTTGCGTTTTTTATGACGGAGACCGGGTGTTGGGGGGCGGCTGGATCAAAAAATAGATTTACTTCTTCGCCGCGCTCCTGACCACGCCCCTAAGAATATCAAGGACCAAGTTGTTCGATTTGTCGATCAGCAGAACATTGTCGCCGACAATGACGAGCCCTGTCTTCTTGCGCACGGGAAGAATGTCCTTCAGGTCCTTGGGGAGGGCGCGTTTTTTAAGTCCCGGCGGCAGTTTTTTGAACTTGGCGAGTCCCGGCGGCAGTTTGCCGCGCTTGGCGAGTCCTGGCGGCAAGCCCTTGTGGGCTTTGTGTTTCTTCGCCTTCTTTCTCTTCCAGTTCTTAATAATGTTGCCGTCCTCATCCATTCTTTCGAAAATATCGGGTTCCCCGCCATCGTCCCTGCGCCAGTTCTCCCTGTCCCGCTCGGAGGAAGAAACGCTGTAAGCGTCACGGATGAGGCGTTTTTCGATTTCGGTGAAGGTGATTCCAGCCAGATCCTCTTCCAGCGCCAAGGCGGAGTCCTGAGCTTGCGCCGGCAAGGCGAACATCAGCAGTAATGCGGCAAGCGGAAGGAATTTCATGGCGGCTCTCCCCAGCGTTTATTTCCCAGTTTTTCAAGTTTGGCCGCTTAAAGGCGACTTGTCCAGGAATGTGTTTTACATGATTTTATGTTTGAAATTTGAAAGAGCCTTACCGACCTGTCATATAAAGCATAAGAATCCCATGGTCATTCATTAAGGCCTGAAAATGAATCGTCAATTCGGAGTAATAAACGAAGACGAAGGCGCATCGGGCCGCGTTCTCAGGGTTTCCGTTTTCAGCGGCGATAATAACTTTCGAACTTCATCGCTTGAAGCTCTGGAACCCTTTTATCTTACGACAGTCTTTGACAACGCCAACGGAGCCCTGGAAGAAATGACGGCGTCGCCGCCGTCCGCCGTCGCCATCGACATGGAGCTTCCGCCGGCAGGGGGCGCTGATCTTATCCGTAAATTCCGAGCAAACGCCGCGCTCAGCCATGTTCCAATTCTGGCCATCTCCGATTCCAAAATCAAGGAAAGCTCGGAAGAGGCGCAACAAACGCCGGCGGACTATCAACATGAGCGGCCGCTTCTGAAAAGCAAGTTTCTCGAAATCATTTCCATCATGGCCAACAAATCGGTGGAGAGGTCCTGGGACCAATTGCCGCCCTTGCAGGCGACGGTCCTTAAGGAAACCGTGAACGTTTTCAAGAAAAGCTTCAGCGGCGTTCGCGACGGGCGTCCCCTGCCGGTCGCCAATATCGAGAAAAGCTGCGAGCCGATGATCGAGGCCATCACCAACAACCAGTTCGGTGACATTTTGCGTGGCGTTCGCGATCATGACGATTACACCTATGTTCACAGTTTGCGCGTTTCCATCCATCTTTCCCTGCTCGGGCACGCCATGGGCATCCGCGGCGACGATCTTAAGACCCTGGCCGTCGGGGGATTGGTGCACGATATCGGCAAAGCCATGGTGCCGCTGAACATCCTCAACAAACCGGGCAAACTGTCCGAAGAGGAATGGCTTAAGATGAAAGCGCATGTCCTCCATTCCAAAAAAATTATTGAGCGGACGCCGAGCATCAACCACGGGGTCAAGATCATCGCCTTGCAGCACCATGAAAAATTAAACGGCGTCGGCTACCCTTACGGCATTAAGGGCAAGAAATTGAACGATCTGGCGCGTATGGCCACCATCGTCGATATTTACGGGGCGCTGACCGACCGGCGCGCCTACAAACCCGCCTTTTCCATTGAAAAAGCCATGCCGATCATGCTCGACATGAAGGACGAGTTGGACCAGGGGATGGTGAAGCTGTTCCGCGATCTTCTTATGGAAGCCGCCAAGCTGGAGGAATAGGAATCGCGAGCACCCACTTTTATAATTCCTTGATACGTAGGATCTCTTTTCCCGTTTACTCGGTAGGAGGCGGCGAAACGGCGATGCCTTCGCATCGGCACTCGCCGCCGACGCCCCGGGGGGACACAGGGGGGGCGCCCCCGCGGCCCCCGAGGGAGCGGGAAAAGCGACCATTTGGCGAAGTTCCGAGGCCCCCGGACGTCGTCGCGCACTGCTTGTGGTGCGCATACACCATGGCGCAACGCGCTCCTAGCCGGGAGCCTCGGAACTTCGTCCTACGTATCAAGGAATTATAAAAGTGGGTACTAGTAATGAAGAAAATTTCCTCGGCGGACGATCCGAGGAAGGTGAGATTCTGAACGCCCTTCTTAAGGAATTCCGCGCCGATCCCGAGGGCTACGAAATCAACAAAAAACTTGGCCTGTTCATGACCTGGGTCAGGAAATACCAACTTCACGCCGAGCCGCATATCCTAAAGGCGCTGTCTTTCAAGATAAAAGACAATGACACCAATCGTCTCTTGGACGCGCTGGCCCGTTGTCACGCCCTCAAGGGAAACCGGGAGGCTTGCGTAAAGGTCTATGAAACGGCGCGGGAAATCTGTCCGGAAATCAGGTCCTTTGACTACAAGCTGGGGTGCGCCCTGTTTGAAGCCGGAAGACTGAAAGAAGCTTCGGACGTTTTCAGGGAAGCCGTGGACGGCTGCTATCAAAGGGCCAAGGAAAACTCCTCGCGCAAGAATGGGCCAATCATCCATTTTCTTGAATTAAGTTCGGTTATCCGCCGCTTCTTCGGCGAGTTGGCGGCCAAGCTGGACCTCTATTTAAAGGCGCGTGAACTGGGTCTTGTGGAATCGGAAAAGGCGATCCTGTTCGCGCCGGACAACGAGGTGAGCAATCCGCGCCTGCTGGACTACTGGAAGCAATACATTACGGTTGAAACCGATCCGGCGTGTATTGAGGAATTCGGCGGGAACGCGGTGTTCATCGACTACTACACCCTGCCGGGCGGTCTGACGTTGCACCGCGACCTGGCGCACCGGGCGGTTCAGAACATGTGGGAGGAGGAGGGAAGGGCGCCTCTTTTGACCCTCAAGGACAGCGATAGGGAACGGGGCTGGGCGCGTCTGAAATCCTCTGGCGTTCCCGAAGGCGCCTGGCTGGCGTCACTTCACGTGCGCGAGGCGGGGTTTTTCGACGAGGACGTGGAATGGAGCGTCAACCGATACCGCAACGCCAAAATCGAGACCTACCTTCCGGCCATCGAGGAAATTGTTTCACGTGGCGGCTGGGTGATCCGCCTGGGCGATCCGTCGATGACAACCTTGCCTGAAATGGACAACGTCATCGACTACGCCAATTCGGATTTAAAGAGCGACTGGATGGACATTTTCCTGATCGCCGAGAGCCGCTTTTACCTGGGCATGGCGTCGGGTCCCAGCAGCGCGGCGGTGGCCTTCGGCGTTCCGGCGGTGGGGACCAACTGGTTCCACCTGGGTCCCTGGCCTTATTGCAAGCACGATATTTTCATTCATAAACTTCTGAAATCCACCAAGGACGGGCGCATTCTAAGCATCGCTGAATCCTTGAAGCCGCCCATGTTCGGCGCGCTGGAGCCCCTGTTTCTCAAGGCGCAAGGGGTCGAGCCGGTGGACAACACGGGCGAAGAGATCAAGGAGGCGGTGGTCGAGATGCTGGACCGTCTTGACGGCAAGAAAACGTATTCCGGCGCCGACGAACGCCGGCAAGCCGCCTATAAAAAGCAGGCCGATCCCTACGGCATTCCCATCGCCTCACGCTTGTGCGGGGCGTTCCTGGAGCGCCATCCTGAATTGATTGGAGCCTGAATCCCGAGGGGGCGTTGACTTCGGGTAAGGTTTTTTGTGATTGTATTTCATTCATGGGCATTGTTGAAATATTTAGGCGGCTAGTTTTTTGAGCGCAAATCCTAAGAATGCGCTGGTCACGGGCGGCGCCGGTTTTATCGGCAGCCATTTGGTTGAGCGTCTTCTCGCCGACGGCCATCGGGTTGCCGTGATCGACAATTTCGTCAACTCATCACCGGAGAACCTTTCTTCGGTGGCCGGAGAATCCCGTCTGTCCGTGCATCGGGCGGATGTGGCCCGGCATGAGGATATCCGTCCCCATTTCGAAGGCGTGGACTGGGTGTTTCATCTGGCCGCCCTCGCCGACATCGTGCCCTCCATTCAACGGCCCATGCTCTATCACGTAGCCAATGTGGACGGCGCAATTTCGGTTCTTGAGGCGGCGCGGGACGCCGGGGTCAAGCGTTTCGTCTACGCCGCGTCCTCGTCGTGTTATGGCTTGCCCAATGAATGCCCGACGCCGGAAAGCGCTCCCATGCGCCCCATGTACCCTTACGCCTTGACCAAGTATATAGGCGAGGAGTACGTCAAACATTGGAACGGCGTCTACGGACTGGCGACGGTTTCCCTTCGCCTGTTCAATGTCTACGGTCCCCGGGCGCGGACAACGGGGGCCTATGGGGCGGTGTTCGGCGTCTTCCTGGCCCAGAAGCTGGCCGGCAAGCCCTTCACGGTGGTCGGCGACGGAACCCAGACCCGCGACTTCACCTTCGTCACCGATATTGCCGACGCCTTCGTCAAGGCCGCCGAATCCGATGTTTCCGGCGAGATCATGAATGTGGGCTCGGGCGGCTGCTACAGCGTCAACAGGCTTGTCGAGCTGTTGGGGGGCGAAGTCACGTATATTCCAAAACGTCCCGGCGAACCGGATTGCACCTTCGCCGACGTCTCCAGAATTCAGAGAGTGCTGGGGTGGAAGCCCAAGGTTTCATTCGAGGAAGGCGTCGGCGTCATGCTTGAAAATATCGACTATTGGGGGGATGCTCCGGTATGGTCGGCCGACGCCATTGAGGAGGCGACCGCAGATTGGTTTCGATACCTGGGGTCGAAGAAGCAAACGCCATGAGCAAGGACTCGAACTCAAGCGTGAACCCGGTTCAGGCGAAGCTCAAAACCATTGATGAATTGGCCGAAATCACCCGCCAGGCCCGCGCCGCCGGCGAGACGGTGGTGATGGCGCACGGCACCTTTGACCTGGTTCATGTGGGGCACCTCAGGCATTTGCGCAGGGCCAAGCGCGAGGGAACCGTTCTCATCGTCACCCTCACCGCCGACGCTTACGTCAATAAGGGGCCTGGAAGGCCGGTTTTCTCCGAGCAGATGCGCGCCGAGATGCTGGCGTCAATGAATATTGTCGATTATGTGGGCATCCAGCACGCGGCGATGGCCATCGGCGCGCTCAGGATCATACGCCCCGACGTCTATGTGAAGGGAAAGGAATACGAAAGCGCCGAAGACGACGTCACCGGCGGCATTGTCGGCGAGCGCCGGGCGGTGGAGGCCCATGGCGGGCGCATCGTCTTTACCGATGAGGTTACGTTCAGCTCTTCAACCCTGATCAACCGCCACTT
>CAJXGZ010000010.1 GCA_913053795.1 uncultured Rhodospirillales bacterium
AAGAGCCGGCGGCGGCGTTGCGGGGGTTGGCGAAGGTCTTGTCTCCGGCCTTTTCCTGACGCTTGTTTAAAGCCTGAAAATCATCCTTGCGCATATAGACTTCGCCGCGAACCTCAAGGACGGCGGGCGCGCCGCCGCTGAGAACTTGCGGGATGTCCTTGATGGTTTTGAGGTTTTCGGTGATGTCCTCCCCGGTTGTTCCGTCGCCCCGGGTGGCGCCCCTGACCAGGCGCCCATCCTCATAGCGTAACGACACCGACAGGCCGTCGATCTTGGGCTCGGCGACGATTTCAACGGGTTCGTCCTCCGCCAATCCGAGAAAGCGCCGGACGCGGGCCAGAAACTCGGCCACGTCCTCGTCGCTGAAAGCGTTGCCGAGAGAGAGCATGGGAACGGCGTGATCGACCTTGTCGAACCCGGCGGCGGGAGCGGCCCCGACTTTTTGCGTTGGGCTGTCAGAACGGACCAAATCGGGAAAACGCGCCTCAATAGCCTCCAGCCTTCGCTTGAGGGTGTCGTATTCGGCGTCGCTGACGGTGGGCGCATCTTTTTGGTGATAGGCGATGTCATGGGCGGCAAGCTCCTTGGCCAGCCGTTCGGCTTCCGCCGCCGCCTCCAAGTCAAGAAGCTCCTCGACGGGCGTATTTCCGCTCACAATTATCCGCCGCCCCTGAGCAGGCTTTTAGCCGCCGCGCGAGCTTCTTCGGTGACGCTGGCGCCGGCCAGCATGCGGGCGATTTCCTCCTTGCGGGCGTCCTCGCCGAGGATGTCCACGGAGGTCAGCGCCTGGGTCTCGGCGCTGTCCTTGCTGACCTGCATGTGATGGGCGCCGCGCGCCGCAACCTGGGGCGAATGGGTGACCACCAGCACCTGGAAATCGCCGGCCAGCCGCGCCAGCCGCTCGCCGACGGCGTCCGCCACGGCGCCGCCGACGCCGCTGTCCACTTCGTCGAAGATGATGGTCGGCGTCGGATCGGCCTGGGCCAGGACCACCTTCAGGGCCAGCATGAAGCGGGCCAGCTCGCCGCCGGACGCAATAGTCTTCAGTGGTCCCAGCGGTGCGCCAGGATTTGTCGCCACCTGAAAGGCGATGCGGTCCATGCCCGAAGCGCCCCAGGAATCCTCCGCCAACGCCTCGACGGCGGTAGCGAAACTGGCCTTGTCCAGCTTCAGGGGCTCCAATTCGCCGGTCAACGCCAGATCCAGCCTTTCCGCCGCTTTCTTGCGGGCTTCGCTTAAAGCGCCGGCGGTCTCCACGTAGGATGCGCGCGTCCGGGTCTCCTCGCCCCGAAGGCGCTCGACATTGGCGCCGCCATCCTCAAGGGCCGCCACCTGCGCCGTCAGATCCTGTCCATAGGTGGGCAAGGAATCGCAGGCGACGCCATGTTTGCGGGCAAGCGCCCGTAGCGCGAACAGGCGTTCCTCGACGGATTCCAGGCTGTCTGCGTCCAGGTCAAGATCGCCCCCCGCCTTGTCCAGCAGCGCCGCGCCATCGGCGGCTTCCGACGCCGCCCTGGCGAGCGCCGCGATGGGGCCGTCCAAGCGGCCCTCGGCCTTGTCGGCCACCCGCTCCAGACAATGAAGGGCGCCGCGGAGCGTGATCTCGACGCCCCGGCCCGACGTCAATTCATCGGAAGCCTGATTCATGGCCTCCATCAACTTTTCGCCATGCATCAACACGGTGCGGCGGGCGGCCAGTTCCTTCTCCTCGCCTTGTTGGGGATTCAGTTTGGCCAACTCATCGGCGGCGTGACGCAGGTAGTCCTCGTCGCGGCGGGCCTTCTCCAATTCGGCCTCGGCGGATTCGCGGGCTTGCAGGGCGCCGCGCCACGTTTCCCATGCGGCGGCGACGCTTGAGGAAAGCGCCGTCAATTCACCGAAAGCGTCCAAAAGTCCGCGGTGGGTGGACGGGTTCAGCAGGCGCTGGCTCTCAAACTGTCCGTGCACCTCCACCAGGATTTCGCCGAGTTGGCGCAGCAGCGAGACGCTGACAGGCTGGTCGTTGACGAAGGCGCGGGATCGGCCGTCATCGGTTAGGGTTCTTCTGAGCAGCAGCGCGTCGCCGTCGCCGCCGCCGTCGATGCCGTGTTCGGCGAGAAGCTCGCGGACGGGAGGAGAAAGAGCGTCCTCGAACTCCGCCGTCACCGAAGCCTGCGCGGCGCCATGGCGCACCAGCCGGACTTCGGCGCGCACGCCAAGGGCCAAGCCGAGACCATCCAGAAGTATGGACTTGCCGGAGCCAGTCTCGCCCGTGAGAACCCCCAAACCGGATTGGAAGTCCAGCTCCAGGCGGTCTATGAGCACAACATCGCGTATGGAAAGAGAGCGCAACATCAATTAATTACCAGAAAACGTACCAGGACTTGTCTTCTTTTTTCTCGGGCGCCTGGCTTTTCGCCGTCGTTGGCGGGGGGGAGATCACCGTCGTTGGCGGGGGGTCTTTCTTTTCCTCCGGCTCAGGTTTGTTGGGTTCGGGCTTCCAGAATTTATACCAGTTCTTTTCCGAGGCGGGCTTCTTGACCACCGTTTTTTCTTTTTCCTTCGCCGCATTCATTTCTTTGCTGGCGTCCTCGGTGGGCTTCCAGAATTGGTACCAAGAGTCCTCATCGGCTTCGGGAAGCGGCAACTTCTGTACGCGGGCGGTCGGTTCGGATTTCCAGACTTCGTACCAAGACGGCTTGTCCACCGGCCTGAATTGCTTTTCCTCGACCGTCTCGTAAGCATCGATGTACCACTCGCTGCCGGGAAAATTATGGCCAAGCACGGCCGTCGACTTGCGCGCTTCATCATCGATGCCCAACGCGTAATAGCTTTCGGTCAACCGGTGAAGGGCTTCCGGAACATGAGATGTGGTCTGGTATTTGTCCACCACCGTTTTGAAGCGGTTGATGGCAGCCAGGTAATGCCCCTGATTCAAATAATAACGGCCGACCTCCATTTCCTTGCCGGCCATGTGATCCTTTGTCAGGTCAAGCTTGAGCATGGCGTCACGGGCGTATTTGCTATCGGGGAAACGCGCGATGACTTCCTTCAGGCTCTCCATCGCCAGTTTCGTCATGAGCTGGTCGCGGGAGACGTCGGATATTTGCTCATAGTAGCTGAGCGCCTTCAGATAATGTGCGTAGGCGATGTCACGGTGGGAGGGGTGAAGCTGGATAAACCGTTCAAGGGCGACGAGCGCCTGGTCGTAGTCGTCATTCTGGTAAAGGCTATAGGCGGCCATCAATTGGGCCTTGGTCGCCCAGGTGGAATAGGGGTGCTGGCGCTCCACCTCGTCGAACATGGCTGAGGCGTCACGAAAGTCGCCGAGTTGAAGCCTATCCATGGCGCTGTTGTAAAGATCGGCCACCGGACGCTCGACGTATGCTTGCTCGCTGTAATCAACGCAAGCGCCAAGGAGCGAGAGCGCAAGAAGACTGGCGGCGAATGAAAAAACATGGCGGTTGTTCATAGTCGTGAACTATATCATTTGAGCGCGGGAATTTCGCAACTACATAGAAAAAACCGCCCGCATGATATGCGGACGGCGCGTGTAGTTGAAGGGAAAAAATAATCCGTCAGGCGGTAACGGCGATAACAGCCGGCTTGTCCTCAAGCCATTCGTCCTGGAATGAAAATGAATTCGCTTCTTCAACGCTTATGGCGTCGTAGCTCCACGCCTCTTTGTCGCTGAAGAGAGCGCGCAAAAGGTCATTGTTGGCGGCGTGCCCCGAGCAGTGGCCGTTAAAGCGCCCGATAATGGGAGCGCCGGCCAGATAGAGGTCGCCAATGGCGTCCAGCGCCTTGTGGCGGACAAACTCGTCGTCATAACGCAGCCCGTCCTCGTTAAGAATCTTATCGCCGCTTACGACGACGGCGTTATCAAGGGATCCGCCCTTGATCAACCCGGCGGCCCAAAGCTGTTCGACTTCGTGCAGGAAGCCAAATGTGCGGGCGCGGGCCAGCTCCTTCTTGAAGGCGCCGTTGACGAGGCCCAGTGAAAAGAATTGGCGGGATATGGCGGGGCTTTCAAAATTAATCTCGAATCCGAGGGAGACGCCGCCACCGGGAGACAGAGAGGCGCGGCGCTCGCCGTCATTGACCGAAACATGCTTGTGCAACCTGATCACGCGGCGATGGGCCGGCTGCTCGACGACGCCGGCGCATTCAACGAGGAACACGAAGGGCGCGGCGCTGCCATCCATGATGGGGACTTCCGGGCCATTGACTTCAATAAGGGCGTTATCCACCTCGCAACCGGCAAGCGCCGCCATCAGATGTTCAATGGTGCCGATGGTGACGCCGTCTTTATTGCCAAGGGTGGTGTTCATCTTGGTGTCGACGACGCGGTTCCAGGTGGCCGGGATTAAGGCGCCGGAAGCGGCAATGTCCGTCCGCTTGAACTGGATGCCGCTGTTTTCCTCGGCAGGCCTCAAGGTCATGGAAACCTTGCCGCCAGAGTGAAGGGAGATTCCGGTGCAACTGATCGAGGTCTTGAGGGTCCTCTGCTTGACCATTTCAGTCGAGCTTAGTCCCTTGCCTGATTTATTGTTGCTTTTTATGAAGCCCATATTCCCCGAAAGTCCTGCGGGCAAGGCTCCCGGAGACATCCCCGGCGCCCTGATTTCGCCCTATCTTCTCAAGACTCCCCTCAAAAAAGAGATAAATCTAGGATTTTTGTACCAACTCCTTTGTTATGGGACAAATCACTCTTTGTTACCGAATGTTACGTTAGTGAATTGGCGGCTTTGCGGCCGCCAATTCACGCTTGATCATTAGAACGTCAATTCGCCTGCCGGCGCAGGAAAGCGGGAATATCAAGCAAGTCCTCCTCAACTTGGCTTGCGGCAAGGCTCTCATTGGATTCCAGTCCGTCGAGTTGTTTCTGATCGTCCTCGGACATCGTCTCGTCCTTGGATGAAATGGAGGTAAAGATCGGCTCCGTTTTCGACTGGCTCAAATTAGAAATCTTGGCGCTAAAAACGGACTTTGCGGCCCTCCCGCTTCCTGTAACCCGCTCAAACAGACTTAAGCCCTTGGACTTTGCCGGCTTCTCTTTGACTTTGGCTTCGTCTTCGGTCCCGCCTTTACCCCCACCATTAGCCATGGCGGCGGCGGCGAAGGGATCGGCGGACTCGGGAGACTTTTTATCCGAAGCGATCACCGGCGCCTTTGGGATAAACGCATCAACGGCCCCGATGGATGGCGTGGCGGGAGGAGGCGCGCCCGTATCGGCGACAATCGGCGGAGTCTCGTCTTCCGTCGCCAGCGGCGGCTCTTCGTCTTCGTCTTCGTCTTCCGCTTCTTCCGCTTCTTCCGCTCCGTCCGCTTTGGTTTCGGCGGCGAAGGGAATCTCTTTGGAGTCTTCGTCAAGAGAGACGTTATTGTCTTTGGCTTCGTCCGCTTCAGAGGTCAACGGTTCGCCGTCGGCCTCCGGTATGGAGTTCTCTTCGGCCATGGCCGCCGCAGGCTGGTTTTCCTCGATGACGGGGTTAGCGGTTTTCGCTTCGCCTTCCTCGAAAGCCATGGACTCTCTGGCCGCCTCGGCGGCGAGATTGATCATGGTGGGCGCCGGCATGGTCATGGCTTCGGCGTCCATGCCGGTAGCGACCACGGAAACCCGTATCTTTCCTTCAAGACCGTCATCAAATGTGGACCCGAAGTTGATGAAGGCGTCGACGTCCACTTCCTCGCGGATTCTATTGGCCGCCTCGTCAACCTCGAACAGCGTCATGTCCTGACCGCCAGTGATGTTAATGAGCACGCCCTTGGCTCCCTTCATGGTGATGTCGTCCAACAAGGGATTCGAGATGGCCGCCTCGGCGGCGTCCAGCGAACGCCTTTCGCCTTCAGCCTCGCCGGTTCCCATCATCGCTTTGCCCATATCGCCCATGATCGAGCGAATATCGGCGAAATCAAGGTTTATCAAGCCCGGCATCACCATCAGATCGGTGACGCCCCTGACGCCCGAATAAAGCACGTCATCGGCCATTCTGAAGGCGTCTGCGAATGTAGTTTTTTCGTTGGCGATACGGAATAAATTCTGATTGGGAATGACAATCAGGGTGTCGACGTACTTCCCCAACTCTTCAACGCCTTTTTCAGCGATGGCCATACGATTCGCCCCCTCAAAATGGAAGGGCTTGGTGACCACGCCAACGGTCAGGATGCCTTTTTCCCTTGTCGCTCTGGCGATAACCGGCGCACCGCCGGTTCCGGTTCCGCCGCCCATTCCGGCGGCGATGAACACCATGTTCGATCCGTTAACTTTCTCAAGCACCTCATCCAAGGCTTCTTCAGCCGCGGTGCGGCCGATTTCCGGCTGTGCGCCGGCGCCAAGGCCTTGCGCGGTCCCATTTCCCATTTGGATGCGGTGATCGGTCCTGGACTGCGCCAAAGCTTGGGCGTCGGTGTTGGCAACGATGAAATCAACGCCCTCCAACTCCAAGGCGATCATATTGTTGACGGCGTTTCCGCCGGCTCCACCGACGCCGATAACCGTGATGCGCGGTTTCAGTTCGGATGTTTCGCTATTGCTCGGTACGCTTAAATTGATACTCATAATGTCCTCCTAATAAAGACAACGACTGTTCGTGGTTGACGCGCGAAAATCCGGCGCCGCTACGTTTTCAACCCGTCTTCTGACGGTGAATTCAAAAAAAATCATTTCATAAGTTCTCCCTTAACCATTGCCCGAGCCTATCGAACCGGCCGCTCGGCTCCCTAACGGGCCTGTAGGCCCTGCTCGAGTTTTCCGCCAAACCTCCTGCGGCGTATTTCAAAATCCCGGCGCATGTGGCGAAAGCCGGGCCACTCATGGATTCCGCCAACCCGATCGTCGGGGTTGGGCGGCCGATGCGCGTTTGCTTATCGAAAATCGTCGCCGCCAAATCCCGTATTCCCGGGAGCTGACTCGCCCCACCGGTCAGCACCACGCGGCCGACAAGTTTTGCAAAACCGGCGTCTTCCAGGCGGCCTCGCGCCATTTCAAAGATTTCCTCCAGGCGCGGACGAATAATCCCCACCAGCATGGAGCGCGGCACCTGGCTGGCTTCGGCGCCGCCCTCCTCGCCGATCAGAGGCACCTTGATGACTTCGCGGTCGTCGGACGGTGAGGGAATGGCGTTGCCGTAAAGAATCTTCATGCGCTCGGCGTGGACCAACGGCGTCGACAAACCCCGGGCGATGTCGTTGGTGACGTGAACGCCGCCCACTTGGATGACATCGGTGTGAACCAACTCACTATCGAAGTAGACGGCGGTGGAGGTGGCGCCGCCGCCCATATCTATGAGCGCCGCGCCAAGCTGTTTTTCATCCTCGACCAGGCAGGAAAGAGCGGAGGCGTACGACGACACCACCTTGCCTTCAATATCCAGATGACAGTGCGCCACGCTGCTCGCTAAATTACGAACGGCGGCGACGCTGGCGCTGATCACATGCAAATTGACGCCCAAGTGTTCCCCGAACATCCCGCGCGGATCGCGCACCCCGCGGGCGCCGTCAATTCTGTAACCAACGGGAATGGAGTGGACCAGCTCATGATCGTTGGGTAAATGCTTAATCAGGCCTGAGGTGTCGAGAACACGGCGCAAATCGGAATCCCCGATCTCGTGACCGGCGATAGAGAACCCGTAAGCGATCAACTTTGACTTTGGTCCACCGCAGGACAGATTGACGATGACTTGACGGATGTTCTCCCCGGCCATCTTTTCGGCATCCTCTACGGAGGCGCGAATAGACCTTTCGGCGGCGTCCATATTGACGACCTCTCCGCACCTGAGGCCTTCGGAAATATGATGGCCGACGCCAACCACGCGAAGCTCGCCCTTCGGCCCTTCGGGACGGGCGATGAAGCAGCACACCTTCGTGGTGCCCACGTCCAACGCCGCGATCAACCCGTTGCGAACCTTAATTTTCTTTTTGGACCTCTTCATTTCCATCGTCTTTCGCGTTTTCTCAAGTTTCTCTTCCAGTTGCTTTTTTCCGTACGCCCGTCTTTGGCTCCTTGCGGACGATAAGACGGTCGGGAAGACGCATATCCAGGACCTTGACGTTCCGTCCCAGCACCTTGTGCGTACGCTCGTATTCGGCAAGCCGCGCCCAAGCGGTCGCGGCGCCGTCCTCGGGCAAGCGAATGTTGATGCCGTTGTTCAGCACAACGTTCCAACGGCGGTTCCCGACCCACACGGCGGCTTTAACCCGCATCATCAGTTCCGGCTGGGTCGACAGGGTCAGCAGCAACGCGGCGGCGTGCTTTGGGGCGGCTTCTCCCACCACTTGCAGGAGATTGGTGAATTGTCCGATTTCATTCTTGAGGATCACTGCTCCATTGTTATCGATGAGGGCGAATTCGCCCTTGTTCTGCCAGAGGGCCAGCGGCGTGCGCTCGGTAATGCGAACGAAAACGGTGTCGGGAAGCATCCGCTCGACGGCGACCGTTTGGACCCAGGGCAGGTTCTCTATGCGCCGCTTGGCGGCCTCCATGTCGAAGGCCAGAATGGGTTCGCCGCGCTCCAGCCGCACCGCCTCCAGAAGCTCCTTGCGCCCTGTCTGGTCGCGCCCCATGACCAGGATTTCCTGGACCGTGAAACCCATTTTTTTCGAGACGCCGGCAATGCTCGCGCGAATCTGGTTCAATGCTTGCGTAACTAGTCCGTTGTTCCACGCCCAGACGCCGCCAAGGGAAAGAGAGCCGGCGAAAAGCATGGTCCATAGAACAAGCGCCGGGCGCGTACGCCACAGGGGGACGACGCGGGGCCGGGGTTGCCCCCGGGCGTTTGTTCTTGGGGCGTTTTTTATAATTGTTTTCCTCACTGGTCGCACTCCGCGTTCTCCACCATCCAGGAGACGAGCTCCTCGAATGAAATTCCGGCATGGGACGCCTGCTCGGGAACTAGAGAAGTGTCCGTCATGCCGGGTTGAGTGTTAACTTCAAGTATGAAGAAGGTCTTACCGTCGTAACGAAAATCCGCCCTGGACACTCCACGGCATCCGAGCGCACGGTGCGCCTCAAGGGCCAGGCGCATGGCCTCTTCATGGGCTTCGGGCTCTACAGGCGCCGGGATGATGTGGTCGGAGCCGCCGGCGGCGTACTTGGCGTCATAGTCATAGAAATCGCGCTCGGTGGTGATTTCGGTGACCCCCAGAGGCTGTTCGCCCATCACCGCGACGGTAAACTCCCTTCCGGGGATAAAGCGTTCGATCATGACGCGAGCGCCGAAGGGCCAGTCGGACTCCTTAAAGGGGGCCTCGCCGTCTTCATCGCGGACGATTCGCACGCCGACGCTGGAGCCTTCGTTAAGCGGCTTGACCACATAGGGACGCTTCATGACATCGCCATCAAGGGCTTCGGCCCGGCTGACGATTTTGTGCTCGGCGACGGGAATTCCGACCGCGGCGAACAGGCGCTTGGCCATGGGCTTGTCCATGGCCAGGGCCGAGGCCAGCACACCGGAATGAGTGTAGGGAATATCCAGAATATTAAGCAGCCCCTGCACGCAGCCGTCCTCGCCGAAACGTCCGTGCAAGGCGTTGAAGATGACGTCGGGACGCGGGAACAGATGGGTCATCAAGGCCCCCATATCGCGCTGGATATCGATGGCCGTGGCCCGGTAGCCGGCCTTCTTAAGCGCGTTGGAGACGGCGGCGCCGCTGATCAGGGAGACTTCGCGCTCCGCCGACCATCCGCCCATAAGCACGGCGACATGCTTGCTCATTTGACCTCCTCCATATGAGGGGCGCCGGGAACGCCGATGCGGCGGATTTCCCACTCAAGCTTGACCCCGGTGGCGTCAAGGACGCGGCGGCGGACCTCCTCGCCCAGGCCCTCAAGATCGCTGGCCGTGGCGCCGTCGGCGTTGATCAGGAAATTGCAGTGCTTTTGTGAAACCATGGCGCCGCCGCGGCGAAGCCCCCGGCATCCGGCGCGGTCGATAAGCTCCCAGGCCTTCATGCCGGACGGGTTTGCGCCAGACGGGTTTGCGAATGTGCTGCCCCCTGTGGGAATGCGCTGGGGTTGCGCCGCCTTGCGCTCAGTGGCGATCTCGTCCATGCGGCGCTGGATGGCGTCCTTTTTCCCGGAACGCCCCCTTAGAGTCGCGGACACAAAAATCCAGTCCTCAGGAATTTCCGAGCGGCGGTATGCGAAGCCCAGATCGTCCGGACCCAGGTCATGAACGCCGCCCTTGGCGTCAAGGGCTCTGGCGCTTATGACGCAATCCTTCATTTCGGCCCCGAAAGCCCCGGCGTTCATGCGGAGCGCCCCGCCGATGGTTCCTGGAATGCCGTTGAGGAACTCCAATCCGGCGATGGCGGCGTCGCGGGCGGCGGCGGCGGCGTTAATGTCGAGCGCGCCGGCGCCCGCGTCAATGTCCGTCCCTCGCGCTTTTATGCTCGCGAACCCCCGGCCCAGGCGAATCACGACGCCGGGAACCCCGCCGTCGCGCACCAGCAGGTTGGAGGCGACGCCGATGACGGTGACGTCGACGTCATCGGGCTTGGCGGCCAGGAATTGGGCCAGGTCTTCGGCGTCGGCGGGCTTGAACATGACCTCGGCGGGACCGCCCACCTTGAACCATGTGATCTTGGAAAGGGGCGCATCGGCGCTGTATCGGCCGCGAACCGGCGGCAGCCGCTCGATCAGGGAGGGGGTGCGTTTGCTTGCCGCCATCATCCGCCATCTCCCTTGGCCTTGATTCGCTTCAATTCGCTGGGGAGTTTGTTGGCCCAAGCCGTAATGTCTCCAGCTCCCAGGCAGACCACGATGTCGCCCGGGTTGGCGAGGCCATTGATAATTTCGGCTAGATTTTCAGGAGCGGGCAGCAAAACCACCTCGCGGTGGCCGTGAGAACGCAGGCCGGCGGCCAAGGATTCTTGATTGAAGCCTTCTATTGGGTCTTCGCCGGCCGGGTAGACATTGGCCACCACCACCGTATCGGCGTCGTTGAAGCAAGTGCAGAATTCCTCGAACAGGTCCCTGAGCCGGGTGTAGCGGTGGGGCTGGACCACGGCGATGAGTTGGCCTTTGGCGGCGTCCCTCGTAGCGCCCCTGGCGGCGTCGAGCACGGCGGAGATTTCCACCGGATGGTGGCCGTAATCGTCAATCACGGTCACGCCGTTCACCTCTCCGACCTTGGTGAAGCGGCGCTTGACGCCCTCGAAGTCGGCCAGCGCCTTGCGCATAACGTCGTCGTCAATCCCCATCTCGACGGCGATGGCGACGGCGGCCAGGGAATTTTGGACATTGTGCCGCCCGGCCATGGGCAAGCGCAGGCCTTCGATGGTTCGGTCTCCGCCTTCCTTGCGGCCGCTGATGACGGCGTCAAAGACGGAATCGCCGCCTTTGCTTTCCAAGTTGACGCCCCTGATCTCGGCCTGGGGGCTGAAGCCGTAGGTGACCACCTTGCGGTCCGAGACCCGGGGGATCATGGCCTGCACTTCCGGATGGTCGATGCACAACACGGCGAAACCATAGAAGGGGATATTCTCGACGAAAGCGTCGAAGGCGGCGCGCAGAGCCTCGAACGCGCCGTAATGATCCAGGTGTTCGGGGTCCATGTTGGTGACCACGGCGATGGTCGCCGGAAGTTTAAGGAAGGTGCCGTCGGATTCGTCGGCTTCGGCCACCATCCATTCTCCGCCGCCGAGCCGGGCGTTGGCGCCCCAGGCGTTGATGATGCCGCCGTTGATGACCGTGGGGTCAAAGCCGGCGGCGTCCAGCACCGCCGCAATCATGGAGGTTGCGGTGGTCTTGCCGTGGGTGCCGCCGACGGCGATGGACCACTTCAGGCGCATCAACTCGCCCAGCATTTCGGCGCGGCGCACCACCGGAAGGAGGCGCTTGCGGGCGGCGACCACTTCCGGGTTGTCCGGCTTCACCGCCGAAGAGACCACCACCACTTGGCACTCGCCCAGGTTTTCCTCCTTATGTCCGATGAAGACGGAAATGCCCATCGAGCGCAGGCGCTTGACGTTGGCGCTATCGGCCATGTCGCTGCCCTGAACGGAATAATCGAGATTGTGCAACACCTCGGCGATGCCGCTCATGCCGATGCCGCCGATGCCGACGAAGTGAATGACGCCGATGGAAAGGGGGAGCGTTCTCATGCCGCTTCCTTTCTGCTTTCAGGGCCGATCTCGGTCTCGCCGTTGGAGGGCAGCAGTTCACACACCATGTCGGCCAGACGGCTGGCGGCGTCGGGCGCGCCCGCCTTGAAGGCGCAGGCCGCCGTCTTCTCGAGAATGGCCGGCAGGTCGAACAGGGATTCCAGGCGCGCCGCCAAGGAACCGGCGTAGAACGACTCCTCGGGCATCAGCCAGCCGGCTCCGGCCTTATCCACGGAATGGGCGTTGAACGTCTGATGATCATCGGTGGCGTAAGAATAGGGCGACAGGATGGAGGGACGCCCGATTGTGGTGATCTCGGCGACGGAGGAGGCGCCGGCGCGGCTGATGACCAAGTGCGACTCGGCCAAAAGCTCGGGAACGTTGTCAAAGAAAGAAGACAGATTGGCCGCCAAACCCAGCCGTTTATAGGCGGCGCGCGCTTCCTCCAGGTCCTCGGGACGGCACTGTTGCGTGATTTGCAGGCGTGATCGGATGCTTTCGGAAAGCCTTCCGGCGGCCTCGGGAACCACCTTGGAGAACACGCTCGCGCCCTGACTGCCGCCGATCACCATCAGCCTGATGGGGCCTTCGGCGCCGATGCTTGGATAAGGCCTCTCTCGCATGTCGAGGATGGCGGCGCGCACCGGCATGCCGGTATGGACGGCCTTGGCGCGGATTTCAGGCGGCAAGTCCAGGGGCGTCTTGAAAGCGGTGGCGATGCGCATGACCCGGGGCGCAAGCAGGCGATTGGCCCGGCCGAGGATCGCGTTCTGCTCGTGCAGCGCCGTCTTGTGGCCGCCATAAACGGCGGCGAGCATTGTCGGAACCGAGGCGTAACCGCCGAATCCAACAACCGCCCTAGGCGCCAGCCGCTTCAACAGACTGCGCGCTTGAAAAACTCCCAAAGCCATTTCGGACACGCCGCGCAAGCGCTTGACGAAACTTTTCCGCGCCATTCCGGCTGCGAGGATGCGGTGAATTTCAGCGCCGCCAAAACGATCGCCGCCGAAACGATCGCTGAAGGAGCCGCCGCGCCGGTCGGTAATCAAGGCGATGCGGCAGCCCCGTTCCGCCAACTCGGCGGCCAGCGCCTCGGCCGGGAACATATGCCCGCCGGTGCCGCCGGTGGCGAGAACGACCAGAGGTTTTCCTAAATATTTCCCTGGGTCCGTCATCGCGTCCCCACCTGGCCGGGCCGGTCGCGGGTCAGCGCCAGCGCCATGCCCATTGAGATCGCCGTCGCCAACGCCGACGAGCCGCCATAGGAAATGAGCGGCAAGGTCATGCCCTTGGGCGGTATCAGGTTAATGGTCGACGCCATGTTGATGATGGCCTGAAACCCGAACTGCGCCATCAGGCCGGCCACCGCCAACAGGATGAACAAATCATCGTTCTTGAGCACGCGGACAAAGCCGCGCAGCACCACGAAGGCGAACAGGGCGACGATGATCAAACTGGCGATCAGGCCGAACTCCTCTCCCGCCACGGCGAGAATAAAATCGGCGTGGGCGTCGGGCAGAACCAGCTTGACCTGACCTTCCCCCGGCCCGCGGCCGACGAGCCCGCCTTCATGGAAGGCCTCCAGCGCCCGGGTCACTTGATAGCCCTCGCCGCCGGAAGGATCGAGGAAACGATCAATGCGGGTTTGCACATGGTCAAAGGCGAAATAAGCGCCGACGGCGCCGCCGAGGAAAACCAAGGCGATGGCCATAACCAGCACCAGCGGCAGTCCGGCCAGGAAGAACTGGACACCCCAAACGGCGGACACCACGATGGCCATGCCGACATCGGGCTGTAGCAGCAATAAGCTGGTCAACAATGCAAACAGAACCGTGGCCACGGCGTATCCGGGGAAGCGCTCGTCCAGGCGCCGCTCGGTGAACATCCAGGCGGCGAGAACCACGAAGCCGGGTTTGGCGAACTCCGAAGGTTGCAGCGAGAAGACGCCCAGCCTGATCCAGCGGGCGGCGCCGTTGCTCTCGACGCCGATGTACAGCGTCAGCGCCATCAAGGCGATTGCCGCCCCATAGCAGACGATGGCCAGACGGCGGATGTCCCGCGTCGATAGAAGCGAGACGCCAAAAACCAAGACAAACGCCAGCGCCAGGAAAATGAACTGCCGATGGACGAAGTAGAAGGAGTCATAGCCGATGCGCTCGGCCACCGCCGGCGAGGCGGCCAGGATCAACACGGCGCCGATAGCGGCGATGGCCGCCAGCGACGCCAGCATCCAGCGGTCCACGGTCCACCACCACTGAGAGACGAGGCTTGTGTCGGTGCGGGCCATGATGCTCATGAGCGCGCCTCCGTTTTCATCACCGCGTCGCGGCCCGTCACCAACTTGCGGAAAGCGTCGCCGCGCGCCTCGAAATTGGCGAACTGATCGAAGGAAGCGCAGGCCGGCGCCAGCAGCACCACGGGATCCTCCAGCTTTTCCTTCAGCGCCAGTCGACGGGCTTGCCCGACGGCCGTTTCCAGTTTCCCTGACTTGGTGAGAGGCGTCTTGCCCTTGAAAGCTTCGGCGAAGGCGTTCATGGCCTCGCCGATGAGGAAGGCGTGGCTGACCCGCCCCAAACCCTCTTCCAATGCCTCCAGTCCGCCCTCTTTAAGGCGCCCCCCCGCGATCCAGTAAATCGAGTGGTAACAGGACAAAGCCTTGACGGCGGCGTCCGGATTGGTGGCCTTGCTGTCATTGACGTAGGCGACGCCGTCGATGACGGCGACCAACTCTTGACGATGGGCCAGTCCCGGGTAATCGCTGATGGCGGATATAATGGCCCCGGGCGCGGCGCCGGCGGCCTTGGCGACGGCGTAGGCGGCGGCCGCGTTTTGCCAATTGTGTTCGCCGGGAAGCGTGTGGACGCCGCTTAGGTCCAACATGGAAACCGCATCGCCCTCGATGTCGTCAAACAGCGTTCCATCAATGACGTAAACGCCGCCGGGGGCGCGCCGGGAGCCGGAAATCGGAATGAGCGCGCGGTCGCCTTCAGCCTTCAGGCGCTCGAAAATGGCGCGGCAGTGCGCGTCGTCGATTCCGACCACTGCAACGCCCGATGCGCGTTGGCTTCTGAATATGGATTCCTTGGCGGCGATATAGCCCTCCATGGAGCCGTGGCGGTCCAAGTGGTCGGAGCTGATGTTAAGCAGCGCCGCCACGCCCAGAACCAGCGAAGGCGTCAGCTCCAATTGGAAGGACGACATCTCCAAGACGTAAACGCCGGTGGCCCCCAGGGGCTTAAGCTCCAGCGCCGGAACGCCCAGGTTGCCGCCGGTCTCCGCCTCGCGCCCGGCGGAATGAAGGATATGTCCCAGCAAGGCCGTGGTGGTGGATTTGCCGTTGGTTCCGGTGACGCCGATGTAGGATGCCTGGCGTTGCGCCCGCGCCAGCAATTCCACCTCGCCGACGATCTCGCACGCGGCTTGGCGCGCCAAATTGACCACCGGATGAGGCTTGGGGAAGCTGTGGGGAATGCCGGGACTAAGCACCAGCGCCTTGGGCTCCTTCCAGTCGCAGGCTTCAAGATCAACCAGGGGAACGCCCGACTGAGCCGCGCACGCGCGGACTTCCGCGTTGTCGTCCCACGCCCATACATGGGCGTCGCTGGCCATCAGCGCCCGCGCCGCGGCCAGTCCCGAGCGGCCAAGTCCAAGGACGGCGACGGCGCTATCGGTGAAGGGAATAGTGTCAATCATGGCTCCCCCCTCACCTAAGCTTCAACGTCGACAGACCGGCCAACGCCAGGATGGCGGCGATGATCCAGAACCGGATGACGATGGTGGACTCCGCCCAGCCCTTTTTTTCGAAATGATGGTGCAGGGGCGCCATGCGGAAGACCCGGCGGCCGGTCAGCTTGAACGACGCCACCTGGACGATCACGGATACCGTCTCCAGCACGAACAGGCCGCCGACGATAGCCAGAACCAATTCGTGCTTGGTGATGACGCTGACCACGCCCAGCGCGCCGCCGAGCGATAGAGAGCCGGTGTCCCCCATGAAAACCTTCGCCGGAGGAGCGTTGAACCACAAAAAGCCCATGCCGGCGCCGATCAAGGCGCCGCTGAACACGGCCAACTCGCCGCTGCCCGGCACGTGCCGCAATTGCAGATAGTTGGCGAAAACGGAATTGCCCACCAGATAGGCGATCAGGGCGAAAACCCCGGCCGCGATCATCACCGGTCCGATCGCCAACCCGTCCAAACCGTCGGTAAGATTGACGGCGTTGGAGGCGCCGACGATGACCAGCACCGCGAAGGCGACGAAAAACCAGCCGAGATCTATTAGAATATCCTTGAAAAAAGGCACCGCCATAACGGTGGCGAGATCGCCGGGCATGATTTTCATCACCCAAATCACCGCCGCCGCCGCGATAACCGTCTCAAGAACCAATTTCAGCTTCCCCGGCAGCCCCCGGCTTTGACGGCGGGTTATCTTCATATAATCGTCGAGGAAACCGATAGCGCCGAAAGCGATGGTGACGCCCAGCGCCACCCAGACGAAGCCGTTTTTGAGATCCGCCCAAAGCACGGTGGAAACGCTAAGCGCGATCAGAATAAGTAAGCCGCCCATGGTCGGCGTTCCCTGCTTGGTCAGGATGTGCGTTTCCGGTCCGTCTTCGCGGATGGGCTGGCCGCCGTTCTGTTTGCTCTTCAGATGGCTGATCAGATAAGGGCCGATGATAAAGCTGACGATCAGCGCCGTAATCATCGCCCCGGCGGTGCGAAAAGTAAGATAGCGGAAGACGTTGAAGGCGCCGACCTCGTCCGCCAGGGGATAGAGAAGGTGATAAAGCATACTTTTAGGCCTCTCCCCTCCGGCCAAGTTGGCCGAGTTCGAGCAATGCCGCCACCACCACGCCCATGCGGCTGGCGGCCGAGCCTTTGACCATCACCACGTCGCCCGGCCTCACCGCCGCCGCGACCATCGGCGCAATGGCTTGCGAATCCGCCCCGTGGCCGCCTCGCCGGCTTTCAGGGATTGCTTTCGCCAAGTGGCCCATTCCGGGACCGGTAGTGAAAACCAGATCTATGGAAAAGTCGCTTAAAGGTTCCGCCAGGGAAGCATGGGCGGCTGCCGAGCCGACGCCCAGTTCCAGCATTTCGCCGAGGACCGCGATCCGCCGCCCGCCGTCACCGGGAATGCTTTGCGCCAAAACCTCGAAGGCGGCCTTCATGGAAGCCGGCGAGGCGTTATAGCTGTCGTCGATCACCGTAATCGCGCCGCCGGGAATGGCAACCCGGTGGCGCAGCCCTCGCCCCGCGACAGCCCGCAATCCACCGAGCGCCGCCGCCGCCGCCGCCACGTCGCCACCGGCGGCATGGACGGCGGCAAGCACCCCCAGCGAATTCATCACCCAGTGGCTTCCCGGCAAGGAAATAAGATAGTCGATCCTCTTGCCGTCTATAATCGCCGTGACGTGCGAGCCGTCGGCGGTGTTGCTTGATCCGACCAGGCGCGCGCGGGCCTCGTCGTGAGCGCCGAAACCGATGACGTTTTCAACCCCGCAAGCGGCGGCGGCCCTGGCCAGGCGATGGAAATGGGGCATGTCGCGCTTGATCACCGCCCAGCCGCCGGGCTCGACGCCTTCGAAAATTTCCGCCTTGGCGTCGGCGATGTCGTCGATACCGTCGAAGAATTCGCCGTGCGCGAACTCAACGGCGCTCACCACCGCCACGTGGGGCCGGGCCATTTTGCCCAGCGGCGAAATTTCACCGGCGTGGTTCATACCCATTTCAAAGATTCCAAAATCCACGTCGCGCGGCATCCGGGCTAGGCTCAACGGCAGGCCCCAATGATTGTTAAGGCTTCCGGCGCTGGCGTGAGTCCCGGCCTGAGAGCCTAGAACATGGGCCAGCGCATCCTTGACGCTTGTCTTGCCGACGCTGCCGGTAACCGCGATCACCCGGGCCTCGGTGCGCCGCCGGGCCGCCCGGCCCAAGTCGCCAAGCGCCTTGAGAGTGTCGTCGACCATGAGAAGAGGCGCGTTATCGGGCGCGTTATCGGGCTTTCTCGCGGCCACTACCGCCACCGCGCCTTTATCGAAAGCATCACTAGCGAATGCATGGCCGTCAAAATTCGGGCCTTCGATGGCGACGAACAGATCGCCGGGGCAAAGGGTGCGGCTGTCGATGGAGACGCCCAGGGCCTGCCAACAATCCGCACCCTTGCCACCCGCAATGGCCTGGCCTTGGGTTGCGGCGGCGGCCTCATCGGCGGTCCACAGGACGGCGGCTGGTTCCATCATCCGCCCCCTTCCTCTCGCGCCGCTATAATGGCGTCACGGATTACTTCCGCGTCATTGAATGGATGAATTTCGCTGCCGATGATCTGGCCTTGTTCATGGCCCTTGCCGGCAACCACCAAAACGTCGCCCGGGCCGAGCGCCGCCACGGCCATGCGAATTGCTTCCCGGCGTCCGGCGACTTCCATAGCGTTCGGGCAGGACTTGATAATCGCGGCTCTTATTTTAGAGGCGTCTTCGCCGCGCGGATTGTCGTCGGTGACGGTAATCACCTCCGCCAGGCTCGCCGCCACCCGGCCCATTTCGGGACGCTTGGCCCGGTCGCGCTCGCCGCCGCAACCGAACACCAGATGCAGACGGCCC
>CAJXGZ010000011.1 GCA_913053795.1 uncultured Rhodospirillales bacterium
GACCTGAAAGAAAACTACCTTACCAGTCAGGAACGCCTGAGTTCTGAGACCATGGAACGCTTGATTACCCCGATGATTGGATTTTAGGGGATGAAAAAATTTATCTGCAAGCATCCCTGGGCTCACTTTGAGGTCAACAACCCCAACGGCGATGTCACCATGTGCTGTGACAACAACACCGTTCTCGGCAACATCAATGACGGCGGTCTGGAGAAGGTCTGGAATGGACAGGGGTATCGGAAAATGCGCCGCCGCATGTGCCGGGAAGGGGCTCATGCCTTTTGTCCTCTGACATGTCCGGTTCTAAATGGGAGAAAAGCCTATCAAAATCTTGACTGGTACAAGGATCTCGATCCACAGAGCGCAGCCTATAAGAATGCCGAGATTAACGAACGGGAACTGGCGGAAGGCAAGGAGACGCTTCAATCCCTTCCTCGCTGGATGCGCTTTACCTATTCCTACCATTGCAATCTCGACTGCTATCACTGTTATCAGCGGAAAGAGGCAACTCAGAACACTAAGCTTTCAACGTCATTCCTGGAAGAAATCAAGACACACGCCGATTTGTTCCAGGTGATTTTTCCTTTTGGCGGGGAGCCGTTTCTCTATAAGCCAGTCATTGATATGCTCAAAAACCTGAAAACTGCCCAGGGGTGTCGATTTTTCTTTGTTACCAACGCTACCCTGATAACCGAGAGCACCATAAACGCTTTGCGGCGACGCAACCTCGGCCTGATTGCGGTTTCTCTCGACGGCGCCACTGAAAAAACTTTCAACGCACTTCGGGTTCGGGGGCGTAAGGCTGACTGGGGTCAGGTTCTTGCAAATTTACAAAGACTCAGTGAACTAAAGAAGGAGAAGGATTTTCAGTTCACGATGAGTATGACTGTCAATACTCAGAACTGCAACGAGATCGAAGCCTTTGTGGGACTCGTCATCACTTACGACGCAGAGCCGCTTTTAATGCTGGTGTCGAATCCTTATGAGACTCATGCCTTTCAGAAACATTATCTGTCGTTCACGAAGGAGCAGTTCTCCTCCATAGCCGGCCAGATCGAACTTAGTCTGAAAAAAGTGCAGGGTCGCAACATGCGGGAAGCGGAAATTTCTCTCATTCAACTGCGTGACCAGCTTTTGCGCCATCGGCTCGGGGAAAACCAGCCGTGGATATATATGGGAAAAACCTTGGCACGGCGACTTTTCCGGCATCTTCCCGAATTCGCGCAGCGCCAGCTCAAGTCGATCATTCAGCAACTTCGCCGAAAGGCGCTATTTTGACCTTCACCGGCAGCCTAAGGAAGCGGCCGCTCCCGCCATGGGTCCCAAGTACCATTCATTGCCCCGGGGAAAGGAAAGTTCAATCCTGCTCGGCGGCGGGACCGTCCATGACTGTATGGACATTGGTTTCAACCGCAGTGACCTGGACTTCTATCTGCCGGCCGTCCAAGAAGAGGTCAAGGCCGCCAGCGTGAAGGTCCACCATATGGGCTTCTACGAGAGTTGGGTCAGTCAGGACAAATACTATTATGCGGTCGGGAACTGCGGCTTCAAGCCCAATTAGGTTCGTTCCGAAGGCGCCTTCTCAAAATACTCCGGACTTGATGACAAGACCGATGGTTTCCATTATTACACCACCTACATCAAATTTGGGATTGGCCGGGCCAGCTACAAGGTCGCCCAGGAAATCCGCCACAAGTTCATCGCCCGTGAGGAATGTGTAGCGCTGGTTCATCGCTATGACGGGGAGTTCCCCAATCTGTATTTTCAATGATTTCCTGGAATACATCGCCATCGACGAGGGCGCGGCTTCGCTTGGCGCGGGGAACGTCGCCGACGGCGTCTCAATTTCGAGCGGGGCGACGCCGTTCAGATAGGGTGGTCGGTGGGCGTTGAAGGCGGGTTCGCCCGGCCAGCGCCCCAACAGCCTGCCGACGAGCAGCGCCGCAACACCGGGTCGGATATAATCTGGCGCGCTTTTCGGTTAAGCGGCGAAATCACTTCGCACAGTATCCTTTCATCGTTGCGCCATATCCGTTATTTTTCGACCGCGCCGGGAACGCGGGATGATAGTGTTATTAAAAAGACCATGAATGAACAGAGATCGAAACTGTTTCCGGCGATGATTGGCGCCCTGTGGTGCCTTGCCGTCATCGGTTCCTATTACGTCTATAACTTCGGTTACTATCGGGAGAAGTTATCCGTCTTCGGCAATTTTTTCCTCAAATTCCTCAACTGAGTGATGACCAGCCTTCTTTTCGTCTTTGTCTTCGTGGCCGTCATGATCGGTCTCGGCCGCCCCGTCGTTCTGTGGCTCGATGGCGGGAAAAGGCTGAACGAGGGAGAACGCCTCGCCTTTTCCTACGCCCTGGGCTGTCTGGCGGTCTTTTACGGCGTTTTCATCATCGTCCCCTATCGGTTTGACGGCGTCACCATGTGGGGCCTGGCCCTGGTTTTATCGGCCCTCGCCATACCCGGCCTGATGCGCATGCCTTGGTCACTATACGTGCGCGCCGCCAAATCAGAGACCGCGGCTTCGCTCGGTGATCGTTGGACCGGCGCCTTGTGGCTGACGGCGGGCCTTATTACCGCGAGCGTCATCATCCAGGGCATGGCGCCGCCGAACGATTACGACAGCCTGATGTACCATCTGACGCTGCCGCTCTACGATCTGAAATCCGGACACTCGGCCATCCCCTGGGACCGGGCCATTCCGCAAATACTTTTGCCGTCGCTTGGCGGCAATCTATCGCGGTTCGCCCTGGCCACCATGAACGCCGGCGTCGCCCAAATGCTCCATGGCATGCTCGGCGCCCTGGCCGCCCTGGCGGCGGCGTTGATTACAAATCGCCTGGGTTTCAACAAGCGAACGGCGATTACGGCGGCGATCTTTTTCCTGGTTTTCCGCGCCGTCGTCTGGGAGATGGCGACGGTCGAGGTCGAGCCCCTGCTGGCGGCCTTCTCCGGTTTGGCGCTTCTCGCTTATCTGATCTGGCGTGAAAACGACGCCGGGCCGGGGCTGATGGCCCTGTTCGGCCTGATGATCGGCGGCGCGACCCTGACCAAGATGCTCGGCTTTCCCATCGCCCTGTCGTTCTCCGGGCTGTTTATTTACGATTTGGCCGTCAAGCGGCGTTCCTTTCTGGCGCTTTCAACAGGGCCCCTGGTGGCCCTTGGCGTTTATGCCCCCCAGGCCGTCAAAAGCATGCTTGCCTACGGCAATCCCCTGATGCCTTTGTTCAACAATATTTTTAATCCGGGAGCCCCGGTTTTTTTTAAAGGGACCGAATTGACCTACGGGACGGGACGCGGATTGCTGGATTTGTTGAGCGCGCCTTGGAATATGTTCGTCCTGCCCATGTATTATTTCGACGGGATGGTCGCCGGCGCGCCTTATCTGCTGGCGTTCGCGCCGCTGGTGTTGATCGACCGGGATAAGGCCAGGCGTTGGCTGCCGGCGCTTTCTTTCGTCGCGATCTTCATGCTTTTCTGGTTCTGGATGCTTTCCCAGCAGGTCCGGTTCATTATACCGATAGTCCCGGTTCTGGCGGGAGTGGCGGCGGCGGGTTGCGCCGTGATGTGGCGGGCCGTCAAAGACATGCCGGTCTTGAAGGTTATCTTCGTGGCCGTGCTTCTGGTGCTCGGCCTTAACCAGGCCCTGTTTGTCGGCATTTATGGGATGATCCGCCTGCCCGTGGCTTTAGGTCTCGTCGATAACGCCGCCTACCTTGGAAAGACGCCGACCATGAACGGCAGTTTTTACAAGGTCTGTTCCTATATAAAAGAACGGCTCAAGCCCGGCGAAAAATACTTCTCGATGATCCAGCCCCATTCCTATTATTGCCCGCAGACCTCGGCGGTTCGTATCTATTTCCCGGATGAAGCCAAGTGGTGGATGAAGTCGAAAACGCCCCCCGCCATGTCCCTCGATGAATTTAGGGCCAGGGCGAAAAAGGCCGATTTCAAGTTTTTCCTCGTGCCTCGGATGTACGAGAACAAGCGCAATCGGACGGCCCACCCGGTCATGGAAAAGATAGACTTGGCCGCCATCCGGTCGGGCGCTTACGTCGGCCGCGCCATCAAGAACCTCAAACCCTTGATCGAGAGCCGTTTCGCCGCGGTCTACGACGGCGAGGCGGTGATCGAAGCCTTGCGCCGGATGCGCTAGTTATCGCCTTTTTCCAACATCACCAGACGATGCAGGTTGACCCGTCGCGGCACGTAGAACGGCGGCCGGTCGGTGTAACGGTAGCGGAGCCAGGGGCAAATTTCGTCAACGAGGATTTTATCTCCATCACGCCAGGGATAATCCACGAAACGCGACGCCGTGCCGTCCGGAAGCCTCTTTTCTTCGTTGTTGCAGCAATAAAAGGCCGTCTCGCGCCGGGGACAGCCGCGCATCAGATCGAAGTAACTGGCGGTGACGGGCGGGTCCATTTCCATCATCGACTGGATGTTGATGGCCAGGGACAGGGGAACTATCGTCGTTTCATGCGGGCCTATGAACACTTCCCCACCACGGAGCCGTGGATAGAAAAATATTTCGAATTCGACGACGCCGGGAGGAAATTCGACCGATACGAACGGGCCTACAAACACCTGGTGTGTAACTTCGTCAACTACCTCCCTTTTTTCGCCCATACCATTGAAACCATATTTCTGAAAAATCCGGAAAATTGTCCCCTCATTATGGGGGTATCGCCGGAACTTCTCGGCGTTTACCTATATCGGGTGGGGAAGCCTCCTCAAGAGATAACAAAACTTGGAAGCCCTCCCCGTTGGCTGGTGAATACCCTATTGACGGCGTGTCTTCTTTTTTTTGTTCCTTATTGGATATTGGTCCGGACGAGACTTCGCGCCCCTGAACCGGAAACAATTTTTATGGGCTTTGATTTCTCGCGCGATACGGTACGCGAGAAGGTCTTATGGGAGGAACTGTTCGACGCGCCACAGCCAAACATTATCTTTTTCCGCAACCGCTTACACCAGAAGATCTACGGCGATCAGTTGAAGAAATGGCGAACCATGCATGTTGAGTCCGGGCGCTTCGGTCCGGCCCAGTCCCTGTCGTCCCTTTGGCTGGCCGTTCGCGATATCGTTTTTCTTGCCTGGCGGGGTCGTAATCTGACGTCGGGAGTTTTTTGGAACCTGATCAAAACGCCCTATCGGCGGATCATGTACAGAAGTTTGTTCAACCGGTTCCGGTGCCGGAATTTTTGGGCCAAGGATGACTATAACACCGAGCACATTATACGTTCGCAGGAACTGCGGCGGATCGGCGGTCGCCACTTCGGCCGCCTTCATGGTCTGCCCGCCTATCCTGTTCGCACCGCTCAATACGCATATTTGGATTTGGACGTCTATTACACCTTCGGAAACGACTTTCGGCGTTACTACGAGAAATCCTGGCCAGAAAAAATGAAAGTCAAGGCCGTAGGAAGCTACGGCATGTCACGGGAACAGCTTTGGCGGCTGAAAACTCCTCGCGAAAAAAACATCGTGGTGTTTCTGAGTGATTCTTTTCAGACCGAAAAGGTTATTTATTCGGTGCGGGATATCGCCACGGCATTTCCGGATCGCAAGGTTTTCATCAAGCCCAGAATGGAGAACATGGGCGGCTGGGTGGAACGCCTGCCAAAAATGCTCGATGGAGCGTCTGAAAACCTCATCATTTTCGACTGCCAAGCAGAGAAGGCCATGTTTTGGGGAAATTATATCATAAGCGATCCCTCTACCCTCGTGGTTGAGGGGATTCAATATGGACATTATACGTTTACTTTCGTATTGGACGACCGCTGGCGGGGGCTATATTTCGAGGGATTCCCGGACCTCTGCCTGCATTCGGCGGAAGAGACCATTGAGCGGATACGCGCCATAGAAAACGGTAGCTGGGTTTACCCGAGGGAATCATTTGCCGACCTGGTGGACCTTTCCAAACGCATCGTTTGGGACGTGGTGCGCAATGATGTCGGGCTGGCATCCAGGGAAAAAACCAATTTACCGCATTTGGCCTTTGTGCCGGAATCCCGATGAGAAATTTCGACGTTAAAACACCGCATCCCCGGACCGCCATCGCCAGCGCCCGGACCCTTGAAACGGCGCGCGCATGACCCTGAAAGAACAGATCGTAAAGAGCTTTTCGCTCCTCGGTGAGCGGGAGAGATGGCGAGGTTTGATCGTCTTCGCCCTGATTTTGATCACCTCGGCCTTCGAAGCCCTTGGCATCGGGCTTGTGTTTCCCCTGATCAAAATGGTGGTGGACCCTCAAATAGTGCGCCAGAACGAGACATTGCGGGCTCTTTATGAAGGTTTCGGGTTTTCCAGCGAACGCACCTTCATCATCGCCGTCGTGATCGTGATGGTCGCCGTAACTATCGTCAAGAACCTGGTTGCGGCCCTCAACATGTATGTCCAGTTCGACTTTACCCGCCGCAATGAGTTGCTTGCCAGCAAACGGCTGTTCCGCACCTACCTGGAAATGCCTTATCTGGCCGTGGCGCGGCGCAACTCCGCGGAATTCGTGGCCAACATCTACCGCTCGGTAAGCATCGTCTTCGAGAGCACCGTGCTCGCCGTAATCCAGCTCGTCTCCGAGCTGCTCGTGGTTACGGCAGTCCTGTTTATCCTGCTCGCCATCTCGCCGACCAGCACCCTGGCGGTGGCGGGCCTGTTCGTCCTTGGCGTGGGAAGTTTCTATTTTGCTATTTCGGGACGTTTCTCGGAACTCGGTTCGCGCAACATCAAGATGACGCGGGCCACCCTCAAGGCGCTTCAGGAGTGCTTTGGCGGCGCAAAGGAGATTCGCGCCCACGGCCGCTCTTCCTTTTTCGTGGCGCACTTTGCCGACATCCAGAACAAGAACTTGAACGTTTATTTCAGTTATAGCCTTTTGACCCAATTGCCGCGTCTGGCCCTGGAAGGCGTGACCGTGATCGCGCTTTTGGCGGTGATGCTGTTTATCATGCTCCAGGAAAAGGCGGTCGCCGACTTGATGGCGTTGCTTGGCCTTTACGCCGTGGCCGCGTTCAGGCTCATGCCCTCGGCGACAAAGGTTTTGTTCCTGCTTGGCAAGCTGCGCAACAGCAGGGCGCATGTGGAAAAAGTGCTGGCCAGTCTGGAGCCATATCCCGAATTCATCAATGAACCCGTTGACTTAGAGGCGGCGGCTGAGGTCGATCTGGCGGGCGATATATTGATCGAGAACGTGGCCTTCGCCTACGTTCCGGATCAGACGGTCCTCAGCGGAATAGACCTTACCATCCATCGGGGTGAATCCGTGGCCTTCGTCGGCGCTTCCGGGTCGGGCAAGACGACCTTGGCGGATATCGTCCTCGGCCTGCTCTCCCCGACCGAGGGACGGGTCACGGTTAACGGCCACGATATCGCCGCCAACAAGCGCCAGTGGGCGCACCGTGTCGGATACGTTCCCCAGTCCATCTCGCTGACCGATGATACCCTGCGCCGCAATATCGCTTTTGGATACCACGACGAGGAAATCGATGACCAAGCCGTCAGGCGGGCCATTCGCCTCGCCAGCCTGGACGGAGTGGTGGCGAAGCTTCCCGCGGGCCTGGACACCACAATCGGCGAGGACGGCGTTACCTTTTCCGGCGGCCAGCGTCAACGCATCGGCATCGCCAGGGCGCTTTACCATAACCCGGATTTTCTCATCCTCGACGAGGCCACGGCGGCCCTCGACAACAAGACCGAGCGTGAAGTCGCCGACGCCATCCAAGGTCTGGCCGGAACGGTAACTTTGATCATCATCGCCCACCGCTTGAGCACCGTGAGCGGCTGCGACCGAATAGTGTTCCTCAAAGAAGGGCGGATTGACGGCATCGACACCTTCCCGAAACTGGCTGCCGGCAACGCCGATTTTTCCCGTCTGGTGGAGCTGGCCGACATGAAGGTCGGCAAAGGCTGAAGGGAGCGGGCATCTTGCCGCTGGTTCTGCGCACGACGGACGATTTGCCCGCGATAGACGCCTTTGACGCCTGGGCGGCGGCGGTCGGCGGCAAAACGTCGGCCCTTGATCCCGGACGCCGCCGCGCCGATTTGGCCGCCGATCTGGAAGCGGCCTTCGAGGCCATCATCGAGGAGTGGTGGAAACTGGGACGGAACCTCGCCGCCGAGCCGTCGGGAGAACTCGCCCATGCGCCCACCTGCACCCCCAACGCTTCCGACATGGGCCTGATGATGGCCTGGGCGCGGTTGGCGGAGCGATGGGCGGGAGAGCAAACCACCACCTTGTTAGTCTGCGACGATCCCTGGCTGTTCCGCCATCTCGCTGGCAAGCCTGGCGTCCAAGCCGGCAGGCCGCCGCCATTGAGCTTGAAAAGCATAAAGCTCGCCTTGCGGGGCCTGGCATCTCGGAGCGCGGTGGCCTTGCGGGTGGGGTTGTGGCTTCTGGCGCTTTTCCCCCAACGCTTCCGGATCGGAAGGGGCGAGGCTTTCTTGCTGGTCTACGGCCATCCCCGGGCGACGGTGGACGGATACGACGGCTATTTCGCCGATATTATGCGCCGCCAGCCGCACCTCAAACGGATGCTCCATGCCGACTGTTCCTTGAACCGCGCCCGCGCATTGAGCGCCGATGGGCGGACTTTCAGCATGCATGCCTGGGGAAGCCCGGGATTGGCGCTGCTTTTGCCTTTCGCCAAATGGCGCCCTTCGGCGACGGAACGCAATGGAGAATGGGGCTGGCTGGTGCGCCGGGCCGCCTGCTTGGAGGGTGGAACCGGCCAAGCCGCCATCATCCGCTGGCACAACGGTTGCCGGGCCAAGTGGTTGCGCCGCCGCCGCCCCCGGATCATAGCCTGGCCGTGGGAGAACCATTCCTGGGAACGGCCCCTGGTCCGCCAGGCCCGCAAACTGGGCATCCGGACGGTGGGATATCAGCACTCCGTTGTCGGAAGGCTCATGATCCACTACGCCGTGGCCGGCAATCCGGACGGCGAGGGGAGTATTCCCGATCATATCCTCACCGTTGGCCCCGCCTACCAAGATCAACTCGCCCAATGGGGCATCCCCAAAGACCGGCTGGCCGTCGGCGGGGCCTTGCGCTTCGCCGAGCCGGGAAAGGTAGCCCACGATCCGCAAGCGCCTATCTTCCTCGCCTTGCCGTTCGACGGCCTGACGGCGGCGGAGATGGTCGCGGCGGCCAAGGCCACGGGGCGGACCTTCGTCGTCAAGGACCATCCCATGACCCCTTTCCGTTTCGCGGAAACGGACAAGGTTCGCCGCACGGACAAGCGTCTTGAGGAACAGGAAGCCGTCTCGGCGGTAGTCTATGCCGCGACCACGGTCGGCCTGGAGGCCATGTTGATGGGGCTGCCGGTTGCCCGTTTCCGTCCCCGGCGGCGGCTGGCCATCGACGTTTTGCCGGCGGGCATCGAGGTTGCCGTGGTCGACGGGGAAACCCTGGACGAGGGGCTGGCCGCCCTGCAGGCTCCCAAGTCCCTGGCGCGGGAGAGAGTTTTCGCCGATCCCGATTATGGCCTATGGTCGGAACTGCTGAAGTAGAGGGGGAGTAATATGAGCGCGGATATAAAACAACGCCTGGCCGCCGACGAGGTTCTCATCGGAGCCTGGGTCTCGGTTCCGTCGCCTTTGGTGGTCGATGCCTTGGGAACCTGCGGCTTCGACTGGATGGCCGTGGACATGGAACACGGCGCCGTGGACGCCGGTCAGGCCGAAACCCTTTTCATCGCTGCGGAACGCCGGAACATGGCGCCCATGGCCCGCCTGCCCAGCGCCGATCCTTATCTCGCCCGCCGCCTTCTCGATGCCGGGGCGCGGGGTATTTTGGTTCCCGTGGTCGAAAGCGCGGCGGCTTTCGAAAATTTCGCCGTCCATTGCCTTTACCCGCCCCACGGCAAAAGAGGCGTCGGCCTGTCGCGGGCCAACCGCTGGGGCGATGACTTCCGGGAATATTTCCAAGGCTTCAGCCCGCTTCTTGTCCCCCAGATCGAAACCGTGGCCGGTGTCGAGGCGGCGGCGGGTATCGCCGCCCTGCCCATGGTGGACGCCCTTTTCGTCGGCCCGTATGACCTGTCGGCCAGCCTTGGAGAGGCCGGAAATTTCGAGAGCGCGGCTTTTTTGGAAGCAATGGAGACTTTGAAAGCGGCCTGCAAGGAACACGGCAAGGCTCTCGGCGGCCATCAGGTGGAGCCGGATAAGGCGAAACTGGAATCCCTTATCGACGATGGCTTCCGTTTCATCGCCTATGGCACGGATATAATCGCCATGCGCCATGCATTCGCCGGCTTGAAGGACAGATGACCGAAAACGTCTGCATAATCCCGGCGCGAATGGCGTCTTCGCGCTTTCCCGGCAAGCCCCTTGAGCCGCTGATCGGTTTGCCCTTGGTCCTTCATGTCCTTGAACGTTGTCGGCTGTGCGCGAGCATCGACCGCGTTGTCGTCGCCACCTGCGATGAAGAAATCCGCGACGCCGTCGAACAACACGGCGGGGAAGCGGTAATGACCGCGGACAGCCATCCGGGATGCGTCGACCGTACCGTCGAGGCGGTCGATAATCTGGGGCTTGGCCTTGCCGATGGCGACCTTGTTCTGATGGTCCAGGGCGATGAAGTATTGATTTCACCAATCATGATGGACAATGTGATTAACGCCTTCGAGGCGAGCGCCGCCGCCGTTGTAAATCTGGCTTCAAAAATATTCAGCGCGGAAGATCACGACGACCCCGACTGCGTCAAGGTCGTTGCCGCGGCGGACGGCAAGGCGCTGTTTTTCTCTCGCGCCCCCATCCCCTCGCGCTACCGCGTGGATAGTGTGCCGATGTATCAACAAACCGGCGTAATCGGCTTTTCGAACGCCTTTCTTCACCGGTTCGGCAATTTGTCCAGAACCCCGCTGGAAATGATCGAATGCATCGATATGTTGAGAACCCTCGAACACGGATATCCAATTCAGGTGGTGTTTAGCGAAGACCAAACGATCGGCGTCGATACGAAATCCGATTTATTGCGCGCCGAGGCCGTCTTAAAGAATGATCCGATAACCCGGAAGTACCTGGATATTGCCCCATAAATTGAGCGCTTTTCATTCCGCCAAGTCCGTGGCCCGGAGCATCGGTCTCGACCCGGGTGAAATTTACAGGCGTCTTTCGGCGGCCAGCCTTCGCGCGGCGATACACGAACAGGGCCTGGACGGACTATGCCGGCGCCTGCGCCGGATCGTCCCCGATCTCAGCTTACAATACACCTACGACCTGGACCCGGACGAGTACGCGCGGTTTTGGGAAGTCAAGTTGCGCGGCCTGCATGCGTTTCAGGTTTCCTGTGTCCTTGACGTTCTTGATCATATGGCGGCGCGGAACGCGGTGATTGCCGATATCGGCGATTCATCGGGCAGCCACGCAACCTATATCGGCGCCTTGGCCAAGGCCGGCCAGGTCGACCGGGTCATCAGCGTCAACCTGGACCCCACCGCCGTCGAAAAAGTGCGCCGAGGTGGCGGTGAAGCCGTGCTCGGCAGGGCGGAGGAACTCGATCACGGTAAAATCCACGCCGATTTATATCTTAGTTTCGAAACGGTGGAACACTTGACCGACCCGTTACGGTTTCTCCACGATATTGCCGTAAAGGGCAGCGGTGCGCCGATCCTCATCTCCGTGCCCTATCGACGGCAAAGCCGATTCGGCGGCAGTCATCTGCGTCTGCCCGATGATCGACTGCCCTTTCAATTGACCGCCGAACAGGTTCACATTTTCGAGCTATCGCCGGAAGACTGGAAGCTTCTGGCGCGATTCGCCGGATGGCGTGTCGAATTTTCGCGGATTTATCGTCAGTATCCCCGTTTTCATCCGTTACGTTTAACTCGGCCCCTCTGGAAAAACTTGGACTTTGAAGGATTCCTTGCGCTATATCTGACGAAAGACCTTTCATTATCAAATCGTTATCGGGATTGGTGATATGCTTCCTGGGATGACGCCATGACCGAAAAACTAAAAGTCGGAATTGCCGGTTACGGCGTGGTCGGCAAACGCCGCCGCCGCTACATCGATAGTCATCCCGCCATGGTCACGCTCGCGGTGTCCGATATGACGTTCGGCGGGGACGGCGCCCTTGAAGACGGCGTCCGGTTCTATGACGGCTACGAAAAACTGGACGCGGAGGATCTGGATGTCCTGTTCGTATCTCTGACCAACAACGTCGCCGCCGATGCCGTGATCAAGGGTCTCGAGCGGGGCCTCCATGTATTTTGTGAAAAGCCGCCCGGGAAAAGCCCCGCCGATATAAAAAACGTGCTCGCCGCCGCCGCCGAGCACCCGAACCTGAAAGTAAAATACGGCTTCAACCACCGCTACCATGATTCCGTCCGCGATGCCTTGGCAATCATGCGCTCGGGAGAACTAGGGCGCATCGTCAATCTGAAAGGGACCTACGGCAAATCAAGGATAATCACCTTCGGGCAGAACGACTGGCGCACCAGGCGTGATCTGGCCGGCGGCGGAATATTGCTGGATCAGGGCATCCACATGGTTGATCTCTTGCGCCTTTTCGGCGGGGAGTTTACCGAGATTCACAGCTTTATTTCGAATGCCTTCTGGAATTTCGATGTTGAAGACAACGCCTATGCGCTGATGCGCACCGACGATGGCGTGGTCGCCATGCTCCATTCGTCGGCGACCCAATGGCGGCACGGTTTTCAGTTGGACATCATTTTGGCGAAAGGGGCCCTTACGCTAAGCGGTATTCTTTCCGGATCCAAAAGCTATGGAGCGGAAACGCTGACCATTGCCTGGGCTAATGAAAAGGACAAAGGCAACCCGCGGGAACAAACGACCAGCTACAACCACGATCCGTCATGGCGTGACGAAGTCAATGAATTCGCCGACGCCATTCTCAATGATAAGCCCATAACGAACGGCTCGCCGATGGAGGCGCTCAAGACGATGGAGCTGGTCCAGCGAATTTATTGCGCCGACCCGGAGTGGCGGGAGCGCTGGAATTTATCTTCGGGATAGGACTGACCGGGGGCCACTGGTTTGCGGGCCGAAATAAACCAGGACCAGCCCATTATCCGGCCCAGCCACAGTTCAAGCGGCGATTGGATCGGCCAGGGTTCGCCGTAGACCAGAATTCCCCCCGGATGGACGCCGTAGTGCCTTATTTGCCAGCGCCGGTAAAGGCGGCCCAACTTCGGGATTAGATAAAAATAGAAATCTCCCTTGCGCAGACGAAGCCCCTCATAGCCCGCGAACAACTTCCGGAGTTCGCCCGCCGTATAGCACCGTGTAATCGGATTCTCGACGCTCTGTATGTTCTTGCCGCCCCATTCGGTGGCCCGGCCCAGCCAGTTTACACCGGAGAAAAGCTTGCCCCGCAACAGGCCGACACAAAGCAGCATGTTGATCCAATAATGCCATGAACTTTTACAATAGAGCATGATCGCCGCCCGACCGCCGGGCTTCAGTACCCGCAGGGCCTCGTCGATGGCGCGCTTGGTGTCCGGGGTGTGGTGCAGCACTCCGTTGGAATAGACGATATCGAAGGTGTTCTCCGCGAAGGGCAGATTCTCGGCGTCCGATTGCATGGCCTGACAGCCCGCCGCCAGGTCCCCCATCAGGTCGAACTTGGCCTGGGTCGCTCGCGCCCGATCAAACGTAATGTCGGCGCCGGCGATGACGGCGCCGTATTTCGCGAACAGCGCCGAATGGCCGCCGGCGCCGGAGCCAATTTCGAGCACCAGTTTGCCGCCAATCTCCGAAAGCGCCATGTCGGCGACGGCCATGTGGCCGCGCAGGCGGAACATGTCTTCCAGATCGTCGATGCTATCGAGAAGCCGCTCGCGGGTCATATCCCTGTCGACGTCTTCGTAGAGTGAATCGTAGAGGGACTTCCAGAATTTCCGGACATCCTTTTTCGCAACTTTCTCAGGCATGACCAAAAAATCCTTGATTATCAGCGCACCTTGGTTTCAGGAGATAATCTATATACGCCGCCCCGTGGCGACGCCACATTCCGGTCTCTATTTATCGCGCCGTCGCCGATAGGATCGCCGAAAAACAATGAAACCCATAGCCGTGGATTACCATCAGCCGATAATCGGCGCGCTGCGCCGCAAGGCCCGCCGGGTGCTCGACGACCCGGTGCTGCGGACTTGGCTTATCGGCCGCGCGTTGGGCCGCAACCCCGGAGTTGCACCGTTCGCCGCCCACCGCCCGCCCTATCTTGAGGGCTTGGCGCCGGGTGGAAACGGTGGCGAGTCCAACTCGGGTTTCGCGGAACTGGCCAGGGATGCGCCCACCGGCCCCATCGAACTGCCCCTGGCGGGGATCACCCTGCGCCTCGAACCGGGCGACCAGCACGGCCTGTTCGCCCGCCGCTTCGACGACATCGAGGATCTGCTCGCCCTGCATCGCTTCGCCTGGCTGCCGGTGCTTGGCGAAGCGGCCGATCCGGCCTGGGCGCAGGCCCTGTGGACGGCCTGGCGCCGGGACCACGGGAAGCCCGGCGAGGGCTGGCCGTGGCATCCCTATACGGCGGCCGAGCGGGCGGTCAACATGCTCGCCTTCGGTCGCCGCCGGGGTCTGCCCGGGCCGCTTGGCGACACCCTGGAAGTGCTGGCCGCCCACGGCCCGGCCATCTTCCGCCGCCTGGAATACTTCGGCGACCACAACACCTCCAACCACCTATCCAACAACGGCCGCGGCCTTTACCTGCTGGGGCTGGAACTGGGAGATTCCGGGTGGGCCGACATCGGCGCGCGGATCCTGATCGAGGAGGCCAAGCGCATTTTCACCCCCTCCGGCATCCTGTGCGAAGGCTCCAGCCACTACCATATGCTACTTACCCGCAACTATATCGAAGTGTGGCGCGCCGCCGCCGCCCACCGCCGTCCGGAGGAAGCCGAACTCGGCAAAATCGCCACCCGGGCGCTGGCCGCCGCCCGGTCGTTGGTCCTGCCCGGCGGCTTGGCGTTGATCGGCGACATCTCGCCGGACTGCCCACCCGCTTTGCCCGCCGGGGTGGCGGAACTACCCGGAAACGGCGCCGAGCTTGACGCGCTGGCCGCCGACGGCTGGTTGAGGGCCGACTTCGGTCGCTGGTCGGGATTGTGGCACGCCAGCCCCTGGGGCTGGTCGGCGATGCCGGGACACGGCCATCAGGACTGCGGCGGTTTCGAGGTTCATTTCGCCGGCGAACCGTTATTTTGCGACCTCGGCCGGGGCCGGTACGGCGAGAGCGGAGAGGCCGCTTTCTACCGCTCGGCGGCGGCCCACAACGGGCTGCTGATCGACGGCCTGGATTCATACCCGCCCAACCGGCCCTACTACGACGACGCCTTCCGCCGCCGAATATGCGGTCCGCCGCCGGTGCTGGCCCGCCACGAAAATGGCGTAATGCTGCGCCATCACGGTTTTTCGCGCCTTGGCGGGGTCGGCGCCGTCGAGCGGCATTGGCGGTTTTCCGGGTCCGGATTCTCCATCGCCGACCGTGTCGAAGGACGCGGTCGGCATCGGGTGAGCCGCCTTTTGCACACCACCCTGCCGGTGGAGGGAACGGTGATCGGCGGCAAATTCCGCATCACCGCCGAGGGCGACACGACCACCGAAGCCGTCACCTGCTGGCAGGCCTACGGTCGCGGCAGGCCGGCCACCGCCATTCGTATCGAGGCCACCGTCCGGCTGCCCTGGGAACAGACCATCACCGTCGAAATTATCTAGGGTTATATGTCTCTTGTACCAAGGAACACTGATTAATGACCCATATGGACCGTACTCCACCGGCGGGCCGGAGGCCTTCGCCGATGGCTCCTGATACGGCCGACGTCAGCGTCGTCATCCCGGCCTACCGGGCCGCCGCCACCATCGCCCGCGCCCTGGCCGCCGTCGCCGCCCAGACGCTGCGGCCCCGGGAAGTAGTGGTCGTCATCGACGGTCTTGACGACGCCACTTACCAAGCCGCGGCGGCCATGACCGAAAACATGAACGGCGTTGCGCTCAAGGTCATCGGCCAGCCCCACCAGGGGGCCGGGGCGGCGCGCAACCGGGCCATTCAGGAGACGAGCGGACGCTATCTCGCCTTCCTGGACGCCGACGACGAATGGCTGCCGGAGAAGCTGGCGCGCAGCATGGTCCATCTGGAAGGCACCGGCAATCTGCTGGTCGCCCATGACTATTACCGGCGCGAGGCCGACGGCTCCGAGCGGCGGGTGGACTGCGCCCGGCGCTTCCGCGACGGCGGCGATCCTTTCGTCTCCCTGTACCGGCGCGGCTATATCGGCACCTGCACGGTGGTCGCCCGGCGCGACGCGGTGCTGGCGGCGGGCGGCTTCGACGCCGGTCTGCCGACCGCCCAGGACTTCGACCTGTGGCTGAAAATGCTCGCCGGGGGGGGCCGCTTCGAGGTCTTCGCGGAAGCCCTGTCGCGCTACTATCCCATGCCGGACGGCATCACCAGCCATACCTGGCGCCGCTTGCGCTGCTGTCTGACCATCGCCCGCCGCCATTTCCCCGATTTGCGGGCCCGTCCCGGTTCGGCCCTGGCCAGCCTGTGGTTCCGGGTCGCCGCCGTCCACCACGAAGCGGTCGCCGCCTATCGGGCGCGGGGCAATTTGGGGGCGCTGCTGGGAGCCGTCCTGGTGTTTCCGTTCAACCTTGCCGGGGCCACCGCCGCCGTCCATGCCGCCGCCGCCATGTGGCTGTGGGTGGCAGCGGTAATGGTTGCCTATCTGGTCCAGTTCCGGCATTTCATCGGACCGATCCGCCGGGTCTTGGGAATCGGCTGAGCAATCCCATGACCTCGATGCTCTCTCTGCTCGCTTCGCTGCTGGTCGTCGCCGCCGCTCTCGGCGCCGGGGCGCTCGTGCTCGCCGCCACCCACACCCTGAACGGTCGCCCGACCGCCGAACGATTGGCCATGGCCTTCGCCCTCGGCACTGGGGTTCTGGGATGGCTCGGCTTCTTCGCCGCCCTTGGCGGCCTGGTGGATCGCCTGTCGCTGATTCTGATCTGCGTGGCCATGGCCCCCGGCGTGATCCTGCTCAAAGGCCGGTCTGCCGCTTCCCCGGCGCTCCGCTTCGACGCCTGGGCCAGGATCCTGTTGGCCGCCATCGCCACGGTAATGGTCTTCAACCTTCTGGAAGGTCTGTCGCCGCCGGCCGACGCCGATTCCCTGGCCTATCATTTCGCCCTTCCCAAGCTGTTCCTGGCGAAAGGACGCCTCGTCTTCGTGCCGCGCGCCGCCGACGGGGCCATTCCCCTGCTTCAGCAGATGACCTACATGACGGCGCTCGGCATCGGCGGCGAAAGGGCGCTTACCCTGTGGTCCATGTTCGGCGGCTGGGGCGCGGCGGCGCTGGTCTACGCTATTTCCCGCCGCCACCTGGACGTCAACTGGTCCCTCGTCGTCGCCCTGGTCTTCCTGACCACGCCGGCGGTGGTTTACGGCGCCGGCAACGGCCAGGTGGAGGTAACCAACGCCATGTTTACACTGGCCGCCGCCGTCGCCGTCGCCGATGCCCTGGCCACCGGGCGGATAGGCTATGCGGTGGTCGCCGGATTGCTCGCCGGTTTCTTCGCCGGCAGCAAATACACGGGGCTGGCGGTGGCGTTCTCGCTGGGCCTGACGGTGCTGTTCCAGCGGCGATGGCTAGCCCACGGGGCGGCCCTTTCCACCGCCTTCCTGATCGCCGGAGGCCAGTGGTACGCCTGGAACTGGTGGAATACCGGCGATCCCCTGTTCCCGATGCTGTACGGGCTGGTCGAATACCGCAAAGGGTTTCCCTGGAACCAGGCCCAGAACACCATTTTCAAGAACATGATGAATAATTACAGGGGAGTTCCCGCCAATCTCTGGTGGCTGTTTCTCTACCCCTTCAAGGCCACCCTCGATCCGGCCCCCGAATTCCAATCGCTGAGGATCGGCTTTGGTCCTTACGTGCTGGTGATGTTGCCGCCGGCGGTAGTGGCCTTGCCCGCAATCTCCGCGATTGCGACCGCATCTCGCATCGTTATTCCCTTGCCAACGAGAGCCCCATCAGTATCCGCAATCTCCACAGCGGCGCCGTCCGAGAAACCACCGCTAACACTGAGAACGCCCACGGACAACAACGAGCCACCGCCCTGGGACAGCGCCCGGGTGGCCCCGGCGTCGATCGTGATCCTTCCTTCGGAGGGGGCACCAAAAGCAATCCACAACTTGCGTGCAGTAAGACCGTGGTCGCGAGGCTCAATCCAAGTCCCGACCGTCTCACCGTCCACGGCACGAACAACAGTGCCCTCATCGTGGGCGCCAGCGATGATCGTGGGAATGCCCGACCACGCCGCGATCTGCGCAGCGGCGATCTTCGTTGCTACACCACCGGTACCGAACCGCCCAGCCTTTGCAGCGGTGCGAATCTCATCCAACACTTTGTCTGTGTGACGGACCGCGGCGAGGAGTTCGGCACCGGGATCAATCCTGGGATCGGAACCGTAGAGGCCTGGAGTGTCCGTCAGGATGACGAGGAGTACGGCGCCAACCATATGAGAAACGATCGCCGCCAGCCGATCGTTGTCACCTATGCGCAGTTCATCCACAACGACCGTATCGTTCTCATTCACGATGGGCAGCGCGCCGAACTCGAAGAGAGCGTCGAAGGCGGCTCGCACACGCAGGAAGTTGTCGCGATTGG
>CAJXGZ010000012.1 GCA_913053795.1 uncultured Rhodospirillales bacterium
ACCAGGTGCGGCCGCTTTTCCCGAACGAAACCAGTGCGACGTCGGCGTGTTGCAGCCTTGCCTCCAGATTGCCCCAGATATGAAGCCGTGCGTGGCGGCCGTAAGCCGGCCGGACCACCCGCCCGGCCATCAGCGAATCGAACAAGGCCGGATAGCGCCGCCCCTCCATGGGATCTTCAAGAATGTCGATATTTTCGCCCAATTCGGCGATGAAAAGAGCCGCCGCCTCGCCGTCCTCGCCGCCCCATAATCTTTCTGCGCCGGCGGCCGCATCGGTGGCCGCCAGGGTTTCGGCGAAAGCGATGTGCGCCCTTAAAAAGTCGCCGGGAAGGACGGCGTCCAGGTTCATGAAGGGTTTGAAGGCTTCATCAAGGATGTCCAAACCGGGTCTTAGCGCCTCCAGGGCCTCTACGGTTTTGTCATGGCCCCGTTGCAATGCCTCTTTGCGCCGTGCGGCTAAGGCGGCGCGAAGACCGGCTATTCCGGAATCCGGCCTGGGTCCGCGAAGCAGAAGTGTCTCAAGCCGCCGCGCCCAGGCGCGGAAATCCGTTGACTTCCATCCTCCGGCGGCAAGGGGGTGCTTAAGCACGGAAAGCAGCGTAATCGGGCTCATTTCGGTGGCCAACTGGGCGGTCAGCCTCAGGAAAGCGCCGGTTGGCGTCTCGGCCAACGGCCGTCCGGCTGAATCGTCGATGCCGATGTCCCACCGGCGCAGCTCTACGGCGACGCGGCGCGCCAGGGAGCGGTCGGGCGTCACCAGAGCGCACGTGCGCCCGGGCGTCTCCAGGGTTTCGCGCATGACCAGGGCGATGACCCCGGCTTCTTCGCTGGGCGTCGGGCAGTCGATGCGGATCATTCCGCTGACGCCTCCGGGCTTGATTTCGGCGTCGGCGGAATCTCCCGCCGTTTTGGCGGGTTTAAGCGCCAAACTTAACATGCGCACCCGTTCCGGGTTGTTTTTCGCATTGGCGGATATGGGCCAGCCGCCGACGGCGGTCCGCTCAACGTCCATATGCTTCAGCAGGCGCGCCATGCCGAATTGGGGATGGGACGGCTCCAGGACCGCCCACGATTCATCGTCCATTTCAAGGTCGAGGCCGGGCAACACCAGCGCCCCCCTGGGCAAGCGCGCCACCGTCTGGAGCAGGCCGGCGGTGGCCGGGATGGAGCCGGTGGAGCCGGCGGCGATGACGGGATGGGAAGGCGGGGTTTCCAGCCAAGCTTTGGTCTGAGCCTCCAGCAGCCGGTTGCGGCGCTCCGCCGGGTCAATGCAACCTTCCTCGGCAAGGGCCTTCGGCCATTGCTTGGTGAGGATATCCAGAAATTTCAAGGTGACGCGCCAATGGTCCGAGAATTTATCGGGGACGAGTTTCTCCAGCCCTTCAAAAGACAGCCTTTCCGTATGAATTTGGTCAAGCAGCCGCGCCAGCTCGGTGGCCAGACGGCTCGCCTGATCGGGGGTCGCGCCGCCGCCGGAAAAAGCGAGGACCAGCCGGGTCAGCATCAACTGCCGGCGCAGGCCCGATATGGCCAGGGGGATGTCAAGGGGGATGTCAAGGGGGGCATCCAAGCCGCTCAACGCCAGTTCGTCCTCGTCGACGTCGCCCAGCGGCGTCATCCGGGGGAGCAGCACGGGCTTCCCCCCGCCAAGCCTCAGGAACGCTTCAGCGAGGGCGCGGCAGGCGCGCCGGGTGGGCAGCAGGATTTGAATGTTGGCCAGGTCCCCGGGTTCGGGCGCGAACTTGGAAACAACGCCCGCCGCCAAGGCGTCAACGAATGGAACGCCGGCGGGGATCGTGAAAACACTCATCTGCGCCGGATCCCGGCGTAGCGGGTTCCCATGAAGACTTCGGCCTCGGCCAAGCCCTCGGGCGTTCCGATGTGAAACCATTCTCCGTCGTGAAGGACTCCGTGCAGGCGCCCCTTTTCCAAGGCTTTGTCATAAACAGCGTTGAGAGAGAAGGGGCCTTCGGGAACCCCCTTGAACAGGCGGGGATGGAGAATTTGCACGCCGGTGAACAGGTAGGGCGAAATCTCCGATTCGGGGCGGCGGACGAGGCCGCCCGTTTGGTCCAGAAGGAAATCGCCAAGGCCGCGGTAGCCATAGGCGTCGACGGTGAAATGAAGCAGCAGCAGCCCGTCCATGCGCCGACCGTCCCAGGCTTGGGCCATGCGGGCGAGCGCGCCCTGGGCGCCGTTCAGCCACAGGGCGTCGGCGTTGATCACATAGAATGGCGCGCCGCCCAGCATGGGCAGAGCCTTAACGACGCCGCCGCCGGTTTCCAGGCGGTCTTTCTCGGGAGAAAACAGAATTTCCGGGGCCGGGCGCTTGTCCAGATGTTGCCTGACCAAATGGCCCAGGTGATGAAGATTGACCACCACTTGCTCCACCCCGGCCTCCTCGAGCCTGTCGATGGCCCAGCCGATGAGCGGCTTTCCGGCCACCTTGATCAGAGGCTTGGGAAGGGTCTTAGTGATGGGGCGCATGCGCAAGCCCAGCCCGGCGGCCAGAATCATAGCTCGTTTCGGTCCTTGTTTTATGGACATTGTGGAATATTTCTCTTGTCCTTGGGGATTCGCCGCTCCAGCCAGTCAGCGACTTGGGCCAAGGCCGGGTGCGCCGCCGCCTGCTCCAGCAGGCGCCACACTCTCGGGATATGGACAAGATAACCGGGCTTGGAATCGCGTACGCAAAGACGGGTGAAAATGCCGATTACCTTGGCGTGGCGCTGCGCCGCCACGATGGCGTAGGCGGCCATGAAGGCGTCCCAATCCATGCCGGGAAACGCGAGGCGGTAATGGGTCTGCATGTCCTTCGCCAGCTTTGGGTCGATATCCCGGCGCGCATCCTCCAGCAGCGACATCAAATCGTAGACCCCAGGACCCGAAACGGCGTCCTGAAAATCGAGAAGGCCGCACGCTTTCAAGCTATCGTTCTCCGGCAGCCACATCAGGTTATCCGCGTGGTAGTCCTTGAGAACCAAAACCTGGGGCTGGGCGTGAACGAGTGGAAAGACGGAAAGCCAAGCTTGCCGGAATTCCTCGCGAACCTCCTCGGGCGTGGGCGCGCCCAGCATGGCCGGCATATACCAGTCGGTCAGCAAAAGCGTCTCCTCCAGCAGCTTTTCATCGCCGTAAGGCGTAAAGCCTTCGGGCACGGACCTTTGCGGCAGGAACCGGTGAATGTGGATCAGCACGTCCACGGCCAGCTTATAAAGCTTTTTCTCATCGCCGCCTTCCGCGAGGACGCGCGTGTAGGTGTCGTCGCCCAAGTCCTCCAGCAACAGCAGGCCGTTCTCCAGGTCCTCGGCGAGCACTTCAGGGGCGTGAAGGTCTATTGACCTTAGGTTCCGGGCCATGACGGCGAAGGGCCTGACATCTTCCTGGGGCGCCGCCGCGTCCATGAGCACGGCCCGCCGGTCTCCCTTGACGAGCCGGAAATAGCGGCGGAACGAGGCGTCGCCGGCAAGGGGCGTGATCGTCACGCCGCCCCATCCGTTGGCGGTCAGGAAATTAGCCATAAGGGCGTGGCGCTCAGGCAAGGCCGGCCTCCCTCAGGCGCCCAGGCCAGCTTCCGGCGGGACTGAGCGCGGCCCGCCGGGAGTCGGCTGTTTGCGCATAGGCGAAGGTTACGCCGAGGCGGCCCTCGGGAAGCAGCGGACCTAAGCGCTCGGGCCATTCGATGAGCGCTATTCCATGGGCGAAAGCCTCCTCGACGCCCAGCTCCAGGGCTTCTTCGGGGGCGTTCAGGCGGTAAAGGTCGAAGTGGTAAACCATGCCGCCGTCCAAATCATAGGTCTGCAAAAGGGTGAACGTGGGGCTTGGAACCTCCTCGGGAGCCTTGGCCCTGGCCTGGATGAAGGCGCGGGCGAAAACGGTCTTGCCGGTCCCCAATTCGCCGCCAAGGGCCAGAACGTCTCCAACGCGGGCGGCGCTTGCGAGCTTGACGGCGAGTCCCGCCGTGGCCGTTTCGTCGGGCAGGTCGATAAGGATGGGTTTTGGTTCGTTCACAGCTTTTTTTCCCACAGCTATATTCCCAGGGCGCCGCAACATATGATAGTTCAATAGCGGAAAGAATTATTATCCTGTTGTCTGGAGATTTTCCATGACCAAAACCGAACACTCCACCGACGTGGCGATTATCGGCGCCGGTCCTGCCGGGTTGTTCGGCGTTTTTCAGTGCGGAATGCTGAACATGCGTTGTCATGTGGTTGACGCCTTGGAAATGGTGGGCGGCCAGTGTTCGGCGCTGTATCCCGAAAAACCCATCTATGACATTCCGTCGCGCCTGGAGATCATGGGCGGGGATCTGGCGGCTAAACTGGAGAGGCAGGCGGCGCCGTTCTCTCCCGTTTATCATCTGGATCAACAGGTGATGAAATTGGAGCCGTTCGCGGATGGCCGCTGGCGCCTGGAGACGTCAAAGGGCGTTGGCGTTAAGGCCAACGCGGTGTTCATCGCCGCCGGGGTCGGCGCCTTCGGCCCCAACCGGCCGCCGCTGGAGGGAATCGAGGCCTTCGAGGGAACGTCGGTGCATTATCTGATCAAGCGCCGCGAGGACTTTCGGGACAAGCGGGTGGTCATCGCCGGCGGCGGCGATTCGGCGGTGGATTGGGCCATATCGTTGGCCGAGATCGCCAAAAGCGTCGCCATCATTCACAGGCGGCCCAAGTTCCGCGCCGCCCCCGGCAGCGCCGAAAAGCTAAAACGGCTCGCCGATGAAGGCGCCGTCGAATTGGTGACGCCCTATCAACTCGCCGGGCTGGAAGGCGAAGGGGCGCAAATTGAAACGGTGATTGTCCGAGATATGGACGGCCAGGAAAGGCGCCTCGCCGCCGATGCGTTGCTGCCTTTTTTCGGGCTGTCCCAAAACCTGGGTCCCATCGCCGATTGGGGCCTGAACCTGGAGCGTAATCACATCAAGGTCGACCCCGCCGATTGCTGCACGGGGAAGCCCGGCGTTTTCGCCATTGGCGACATCGCCGTTTATCCTGGAAAGTTAAAGCTGATTTTAACCGGTTTCGCTGAAGCCGCGATGGCCGCCCACGCCGCCTATCCCCTGACGCACCCGAATGAAGCGTTGCACTTTGAATACTCCACCACAAAAGGGGCGCCGTAGGCTGCGCGGACGGCCAAACGAAGCGTGCCGTTTAGGCCGTTAAGCCTCCGTGTCGTTAGATGGAGGCGGCGACCTGGTTGAACATGTTCCTCAAGTCGGTGCCAAGAGCCGTCAAGGCGACGATAATGACCACGGCGATAAGGGCTGCAATGAGCCCATATTCAATGGCCGTCGCGCCGGATTGATCGCTCCAGAGCGTTTTAGCAATTTTCTTTATCCTCGATAACATTAGCTTGTACTCCTTCTTTAAGATGAAGAAATGAAGATGGACCAAGGGGGCCTCAAAAAGATTTCAGTCACCCACAGTCCACTAAAGAGTATATCACAAAAATACGCAAAATGTGTGATGTTAATCACGCATGGCCTTGATTGACGTGAGCGTTAGTCCACAACGCTATACTTTTCAACGGCTTGCCTCAGGGATTCGAGAAGCTCGCGTCCCATCCGCCCGCCGTCTCCGGAGATTTTTTCACGGATCACCACGCGCATGATATCAACATGGGACTTGACGATTTCGATGGCGTTATCGTCCTCGCGGCAGCGGTCTCCGGTGCATTCATAGAGCATCTTTCCAACGACGCTGACCAGGGGGTGGCCGAAGGTGCCGCCTTGGCCGCGCAGTTCGTGGGCCAGCAAATTGATTTTCTCAAAGTGAAGCGTGCGCCGTCCAGGATGCAGCAGCGCCTCGGTGCACAGGTCCTGTATCTGGGAAAGGTATTGAAGGCACCATTCGGTGAAATCCAGAGACGCCCGCTTCAGTTGGGCCTCCGCTTCTTCCAGTAATTCCATGGGCAGTTCGCCGGGACCTCCATCCCCGCCGCCGTCGGCTTTGGCTCTTAGGTTGTTGGGCGGCCGGAAGCACCACACGTCCGTCGGCTTTTTCGGTTTTACGACTTTGTCGGCTGAATAAACCGTGACAACGTCGTCCTCGGTCGTCTTGCGGAGGTCCTCCTTTGGCGGCGGCAGTTTTTTGCGCCGCCGGTCAGGACCGCAGTAATCTTGAGTGACGAAGAACGGGCGCGGATAATCGATGGCCTCAAGGATTTTTTTGTAGACCTCAACCGTCGAGAACGGCTTGGCCAGGAACTCGGACACGCCTATGTCGCGCGCCGCCCAGACGTTTTCCCTGTCGGCGGCGCCGGACAGCATGATGAAGGGTATGAAACGGTTGGGGGATTCCTTGGAGTTGCGAACCCAACGCAACAGAAGCAGCCCGTTGACCGGCGTCATCTTATAATCGGCGATGATCAAATCAACGCCGCCGCCGGTTGCCGAGATCTTGCTTCTGGACTTGAGGGCATCAATGGCTTCAGCGCCGTCACTGGCGCTAAGCACTTGGCCGAAGCGGAACTGGCGCAGTAAATCCTCCAGGATATTGCGCACGAAGCTGTTGTCCTCGACAAGAAGGATGCTGAAACGCTCCAGACTATAGACGGCCAAAATTGTCCTCCGCCGAACAAAGCGGGTCTATGTTCCATTATCCGCTAGTTTAGCGCAACACAAACCAAACCGGGCCAAACCGGGCCAAAGCGGGGCGAGCATGTTTATCCGCTTGTGTTTGGCCGGCGCGGGCGTCTATGTTCCGCCTCTGGAAACCCCCTTAAAACCCATGGCGGCTTGAGGAGAAAAAAATGTCGGAATTTGGCGCGGCGCCGACGGATCGTTTGCGGTCCTTCGTGGAGCGCATTGAACGTCTGGAGGAGGAAAAATCGGCCCTGGCCGCCGATATTCGCGAGGTCTATTCCGAAGCCAAGGGCGTGGGATTCGACGTCAAGGTGCTGCGCCAGATCGTCAGTCTTAGAAAAATGGATCAGTCCGACCGCCGCGAACAAGAAGAGCTTCTTGACATCTACAAGCGGGCGTTGGATTTAGCGTAGCGCTCTTTACGCCGTTCTTCGGACGGGGCGCCGGACGGGGAGAAGGTCCGGTCCACGTAGTCGATCAGCCGGCCGAGGCATTGATCCACCGTGGTCTCGCCGGTTTTTATGACAAGTTCAGGATTCTCGGGCGTCTCGTAAGGGGCTGAAATACCGGTGAACTCCATAATTTTTCCGGCCCGCGCTTTTTTGTAGAGACCCTTTGGATCGCGTTGTTCGCAGACGTCAAGATCGGCGTCGATGAAAACTTCGTGGAAGCCGGCGCCGGCCGCCTTGCGGGCATGGCGGCGGTCTTTTCTGTAGGGCGAGATAAAGGCGGAAATGGCGATGTAGCCCGCGCGGGCGAACAACGCCGCCACTTCGCCGACGCGGCGGATGTTCTCGGTCCTGTCCTCGGGCGAGAAACCGAGGTCGGAATTGATCCCGTGGCGGGCATTGTCTCCGTCCAACACATAGACCTGATAGCCTTTTTTGAACAGGCGTTGCTCTAATCCGAAAGCTAGCGTCGTTTTTCCGGCGCCGGACAGGCCGGTGAACCACACGACGCCGCTGGTGTGTCCGTTTTTGGCCCATCGCGCCTCCTGGGAGACCCGGTGCTCCACATGGGTGATGTTGGTGGATTTGACGCTCATAGGCTTCGCGGACCTTGACGATTGTAGAGAGTTTCAGTGATTCTAAGCCCTTTGCCCTTGCGCTTCAAGAACGGATGGTTCTTAAGTTACGACGGTTAATTAAAAGGAGGAAAGTCGATGACTGGCGCTAAACTCAATGTGGCGGTTGTTCTTTCCGGGTGCGGCGTTTTTGACGGCTCGGAAATTCATGAAGCCGTGCTCACCCTTTTGGCGTTGAACCGCCAGGGGGCCGATTACCAATGCTACGCCCCCGACATGGATCAGCATCATGTGATCAACCACCTAAACGGCGAGGAAATGGACGAAACGCGAAATGTCCTGACGGAAGCGGCGCGCATCGCGCGGGGCGACGTCAAGGACTTGAAGGAGCTCAACGCCGCCGCCGCCGCCGCGGTGATTTTCCCGGGCGGTTTCGGCGCGGCGAAGAATCTCTGCAGCTTCGCCTTCGACGGCCCTGATTGCTCGGTCAACAAAGAGGTGGCGCGCGTGGTGGGGGATTTCCACGCCGCCGGAAAGCCCATCGGAGCGCTGTGCATCGCGCCCGCCATGATGGCCAAGTTGGTTCGCGGCGCCGAGGTGACCATCGGTCAGGACCCGGCCGCCGCCCAGGCCATTGAGAAAATGGGCGCCGTCCACAGTAAAACCAATCCATGCGAGGTGGTGGTGGACGCCGCCAACAAACTGGTCACCGCGCCCTGCTACATGCTGGATTCCACCATTAGCCAAATCGCCGACGGCGCCGGCAACGCGGTGAAGGAGCTGCTGGCCTTGGCTTAACTTTCCGCCAAAAATGCCTAATAATTAGGCAGCAGCACTAATTGCCTAATTATTAGGCAGATACCGGCCGAGTCCAGGGATGGGCGCTCGCGCCAAATTCGTGCATTGCCTTCCGTAACATGCTGAAAACACAAAAGTAATCCCTCTTTTTTTTCGAGATGAGCCTTGTTGGCACGGTTTTTGTACCTCATGATTCGGCGATATGGCGCCATGAGCTTACCTGGATAAGAGGTTTGAACATCATGAAACAGAAGCTTGTTGTTATTGGAAACGGCATGGCCGGCATGCGGACCGTCGAGGAGTTGCTCAAGCTAGCTCCGGACCTTTACGACATTACCGTCTTCGGAGCCGAGCCCCACGGCAATTATAACCGCATCCTGTTGTCTCCGGTGCTGGCCGGAGAAAAAACCCTCGACGAGATCATGCTCAACGATGAGCGATGGTACGACGAAAACGGCGTAACCCTGCACAAGGGCGTGGAAATCATCGAGATCGACCGCGTAAACAGACAGGTTAAGACCGCCAATGGAATCCAGGCGCCTTATGACCGGCTGCTGCTGGCGCTGGGCTCGGACCCGGTCATCCTGCCCGTTCCCGGCTCGGACCTTTCGGGCGTCGTCGCCTTTCGCAACATCCATGACGTGGAGGCCATGCTTGAAGTTGCCGCAAGCCGGGGGGCAAACCGTTCGAAAGCGGTGATCATCGGCGGTGGATTGCTGGGACTCGAGGCCGCCCAAGGCCTGCTGAAGCAGGGCATGGACGTTAGCGTTATTCACCTGATGGATACGCTGATGGAGCTTCAACTGGACGATGTGGCGGGCGCCATGCTTCGCCGGTCCCTCAAGGAGCGGGGGATAAAGTTTCACATGTCGGCGCAAACCGAGAGCATTCTCGGCGCGAAGAGCAAAAAGAAACGCGTGACTGGGGTGAAGTTAAAAGACGGATCAAAAATTCCGGCCGACATGGTGGTGATGGCCGTCGGCATTCAACCTCGCAAGGCCCTGGCGCAAAAAGCGGGCATTCATTGCGAACGCGGAATCGTCGTCAGCGACACCATGCAGACCTTCGATCCCACCGTCTACGCCGTTGGCGAATGCGTTCAGCACCGGGGGCGGACCTATGGTCTGGCCGCCCCGCTGTTTGAACAGGCCAAGGTCTGCGCCAACCAACTGGCCCAGTTGGGGCATGGCGCCTACAAAGGTTCGGTGGTGTCGACCCGTCTCAAGGTTACTGGCATCGACCTTTTCTCGGCGGGGGATTTCAGTGATGGCGAGGGATGCGAATCCATGATTTTCAAGGATGCGTCCCGGGGCGTCTATAAAAAGATCGTTCTCAAAAACGACCGTATCCAAGGAGCGGTTTTCCTTGGCGATGCGGTGGACGCCCCCTGGTGCTTCCAGCTCATGCGCGATCAGGTGGATGTCTCGGCGAATCGCAATAGCCTGCTGTTCGGGCGCGCGACTCTGGGCAATGCCGGCCTCGGCGTCGAGAACGCCGTTCTCGCCATGAGCGAGCAAACCGAAATTTGCGGCTGCAACGGAGTCAGCAAGGGCGATGTCATCGACGCAATCATGAAAAAGAAATTGTTCACCCTTGATGACGTGCGCGCCCACACCAAGGCCTCCTCGTCTTGCGGGTCCTGCACGGGGCTGGTGCAGCAAATTCTCGCCTTCACCCTGGGCGGCGATTATTCCGAAGCCCCGGCGAAAAAGCCCCTTTGCAAGTGCACGGACTTCAGCCACGACGAGCTTCGCAAATCGATCACCGACAACAACCTCAAAACCATACCCGGGGTCATGTCTTACATGGAATGGGGAACGCCGGACGGTTGCGCCATGTGCCGGCAGGCGCTTAATTATTACCTGCTGTGCGCTTGGCCCGAAGAGTATGTGGACGATGGGCAGTCGCGCTTTATCAACGAACGGGCGCACGCCAACATTCAACAGGACGGAACCTATTCGGTGGTGCCGCGCACGTGGGGCGGGCTCACCAATCCCCAGGAGCTTAAGGCTGTCGCGGATTGCGCCGAGAGGCTGGGCGTCCCGGTGAAAATAACCGGCGGTCAGCGGCTGGCCATCCCCTTCGTCAAAAAAGAAGATCTGCCCGAAGTCTGGGCCGAACTGGGCAAGGCCGGACTGATCTCCGGGTATGCCTACGGCAAGGCGGTTCGCTCGGTCAAAACCTGTGTCGGAAAAGGCCTATGCCGTTTTGGGACCCAGGACTCGCTGGGCTTCGGCATCGAGATGGAAAAGATCTTCTGGGGGGCCTGGACGCCGCACAAGTTTAAAATGGGCGTCTCCGGTTGCCCGCGCAACTGCGCCGAATCAACCATCAAGGACTTCGGCGTCATCGGCGTGGAGTCCGGCTGGGAGCTTCATGTAGGTGGAACATGCGGCGTCCGGGTGCGCGTCACCGACTTGCTGTGCAAGGTCGCCAGCAATGAAGAGGTCACCGAATACGCCGCCGCCTTTTTGCAGCTTTACCGAGAGGAAGGGCATTACATGGAACGGTCTTCGGCTTGGATCGAACGTATCGGGCTGTCCTACGTCAAGGGGCGCATCGTCGAGGATGCGGAGGGACGAAAAGCGCTCTCAGCGCGTTTCATGCGCTCACAGCGGTTCGTCCAAAAAGATCCCTGGGCGGAGCGGGCCGGCGCAGTCGGGGACGTTAAGGAATACTCACCATTGAAGATGGAGGCGTAGGTTATGAGCGCATGGATTGAAATCGGCAAGATCGAGGACATTCCCCTCCGTGGGGCCCGAGTTCTCAAAACCGGGAACGGCGACATCGCTGTTTTTCGTAGCGTGGACAATCGGATATTCGCCCTCCAGGATCAGTGTCCTCACCGTGGCGGTCCCCTGTCCCAGGGCCTTGTTCATGACTGGCGGGTTACTTGTCCGTTGCATGGCTTTGTCATCGAGTTGGCGAGCGGCGCCGCCGTGGAGCCGGACGAAGGTTGCGCGGAGAGGTATCAGGTGAGAATCAAGGGTGGCGTGATTTCTCTTTTCCTTGAAGCCGGCCTTGAAAAGAAGGCGCGCCGGGAGAAAGTCACCGCATGATCCGTCTGTTCCTTGGCGTTACATTTTTTTGATATCTTCGACGAATTTAGCGAAGATATCGGCCAGCGCTTTTTCCATGGCGGCGACGGCGTCGGCGACCGCGTTTGACCTGGCGGTCACGCTCACGTCATAGACGCCGAGCGTCAGCAGCTTGTCGGTTCTAGCCTCCACCAGCGCCAATTCCAGCGCGACGATGGCGTGGGGAACGGAACCGTCGATCATTTCCAGGCGCTTGATTTGGCCGTTGATCAGGTATTGCGGCGAGGCGCGCTTCTCCGGCGCCACCACTTTCTGGGCGACTCCGGCGGCGCGCAGGTAGGCGATTAATTGGTCGCGCAGCATCACCTTGGGCGGCTTGTGCCAGAGGCGGTAGGTGTAGCCGCTGACTTCATTGGGGGTTTCGGCCTTGCTGTAGTTGATGTTGCGGTCGTCGACAATGCCTTCGGCGGTGAACGTCACCTCCACCACGCCTTGGATGCCGGGCTGCGGCAGGGACGCCTCGGGCGGCTGGATTTGCAGCCGGTAGAAGCGCTCCGCTGGCACCTCGGGCTGGGCGCAGGCCGTCAGCAAGGCGGTCAGGACGGCGGCGAACGTCGAAATTGATTTTTTCAAATCTCTCCTCCCCCGTTAGATGGTCTGCGGATCATCTGCTCATTATCTTCCCGGGGCCTCGTCCTTGGGCGGCGAGCCGCCCAGGAGCAGACCCGGATTTTGCCTTATCTGCCTACTGAATTCATACATGTTTCGCGCCGCCCCTTCCATGTTTTGGTTCACGGAATCCACATGGCGGGCCACCGAGCCCACCACATGGCGCAAGTCGGCGAGGGATTTATGAATGACGGACTTGTTGTCGGCGACCAGGGAATTCACGTCGCTGGCCGCTTCGTTCATGTTTTCAAGCATGGCGTCCAGCTTTTCGCGCGAGGACTCCAAGTCGCCTGAAAGCTTGGAAAAGTTGGTAAGAATATTATTCATTTTCTCGCGGTTCTCGGGCGACAGGACGGCGCTCAATTCATCGCTGCTGCGGTTCATTTTGACGGTGAACTTCTCGATGTTATCGGCGATCAAGGGCAGCCGCTCGGACATGTCCAGCGCCAGCGAGCTGAGCTCCATCAGCAGCGTTTCGGCCTCTCCCTCCATCAGCCTGCCGAAGGTCTCGGTGGTTTTTCTGACGCTTTCGAGAAGGGGTTTGAGGCTGTGCTCCGTCAGGTTGGTGACTTCGCCGGCCACCGAGGACATGACGGCGAACAGATCGGCGGCTTCCCTGCCCTTGATTTGGCCGCCGGGTTCGAGGAAGGTGGCGTTGGAGCCTGCGCGAATGCTGAGGGTGATGGCGGAAAGCAGACCTGGCTTGGCGATCTCGGAAATGCTGTCAGAAGGGATTTCCCAACCTTTCTTGACGGAAAAAACGACTTTGAAACGCATGCCGGTTTCCCCAGTCATGGGGGTGACTTCCTCCACTTGGCCGATGGGGTAGCCCTCGTACAACACCTGGGCGCCGAACTTGACGCCGGTGACGTTCCTGTAGATGGCGTAATAGCCATCGGTGGCGCCGGACCAAGCCGACAGCTTGGCGATGAAAATCAATAGCCCCACCAGCATGGCGAGAATGAAACCGCCGACGACCATGTAGTTGACTTTGTCGTTCTTCATGGAGCAGCCCCCTTCCCCAATTCCTCGCCTGTTAACCTTCTCAAATATTCATCGGGATCAAGCGTATCTTCTTCCGTTTGCCGGTTCAGCAGATTTTGTATGCGCTGATTTTTGCTTTTTTTCAGCTCTTTGACGGTTCCGGTGAACAAAATATCGCCTTTATCCAGCATGGTGATGCGATCGGCGATCTTGAACGCGCTTTCCAGTTCGTGGGTGACCACGACGATGGTCATGCCCATGGCGTCGCGCATGCGCAGGATCAAATCGTCAAGCGCCGAGGAGACCACCGGGTCGAGGCCGGCGGAGGGCTCGTCGCAAAACAGGATTTTGGGATCCATGATGATGGCGCGGGCGAAGGCGGCGCGCTTGATCATGCCGCCCGACAGCTCCGACGGCATCAGATTCTCAAAGCCCGCCAGATCCACCACCTCCAGCTTCATGCGCGCCATGATCTCCATGGTCATGCGGTCCAGCCCGGTGTTTTCGTGCAGCGGCAGCATGATGTTTTCGCCCACGGTCATGGAGCTGAACAAGGCCCCGCCCTGAAAGGCGACGCCGATTTTCTTGCGCAACTCGAACATCTCGCGCACGCCCATGGAGCCGATATCCCGCCCCAGTACGTTGATGGAGCCTGACGTCGGGCGCTCGAGGGCCATCAGGTGGCGCAGGAAGGTGCTCTTGCCCGAGCCGCTGCCGCCCATGATGACCATGATCTCGCCTTCGTGGATTTCCAGGTTGATTTCATTGAGAATCTTGCGCGGTCCCCAATGGGCGACCAGGTCCCTGACCTGAATCACCTCGGCGCCTTTTGGGGCGCCTTTTGGGGCGCCTTCTGGGGCGCCTTCTGGGGCCTGCTCTTCGTTTTTTGCGGTTGCGGTCATTATTGGATGGCCATGTAAGCGAACAGCATGTCAGTGATGACAATGGCGATGATCGCCTGCACCACGGCGCGGGTGGTGATTTTTCCGACGCCCTCGGCGCCGCCCTTGACCAGGGCGCCGTTGGCGACGCCGATGATGGCGATAAGGACCGCGAAAATAAGGCTTTTCCCCAATCCATGCATGAGGTCGTTCAGGGTTAGAATATCAATGGTCTGATCAATGTACGCCGCCATGCCGATGTCCAGATCGACGCCCACGTACAAGCCGGCTGAGTACATGCCGATAAACATGGAGAACAGGGTCAGGGCGGGAACCATGACCACCATGGCCAACAGCGCCGGAACCACCAAATAGCGCACCGGGTTGATGCCCATGACGTTGAGGGCGTCGATCTCCTGATTGATGGTCATGGTGCCTAATCTGGCGGCCAGCGCCGAGCCGGAACGGCCGGCCACCAGTATGCCGGTGATCAAGGGCGCGAATTCGCGGGTCACCGAGAGGGCGATGCCGTAAACGACCCGTGATTCAGCGCCGAAAATTCTGAGAGAGTAAATGCCCTGGATGGCCAGCATGATGCCGATGGTGCTTCCCATCAGGGCGATGATGGGAATGGCCCTGATGCCGATTTCCATCATCTGGGCGAAAACCGAACTGATGCGCACCGGTTGGCGCATGCGCGCGCCGAAGAAGATCCAGTACACGCTTTCTCCGAACAACGCGCCGTAAATTCCAAGCTCTTCAATGGCGTCGACGGTGTAGCGCCCCATCTTTTCGGTGAATCGAATCACGGAATTTTGGGTTTCCTCGGGCATGCGTCAGGATACGCCGGCCAAACCGTCTTCAACGGTGTCGTAGATGGTGAATATCTTATCCAGCCGCGCCAACTGAAGAACGCGGAGCGCCCCGTCGCTGACCTTAACGAGAGCGAATTCACCGTCGCGCTTGCGCGCTGTTTGCAGCGCCTCGATAAGAGAAGCGACTCCGGAACTGTCGATATAGCCAATCCCGGACAAGTTAACCAGAACCGGCCGGTTTAGATTTACGCATTCCATGAGGATCTTGCGCGCTTCCGGCGAACTCTCCAGGTCCACGTCGCCCACCAGGCTGACAATGGTGACGTTATTTTTTTCGGTAATGTCATGTTTCATGGCTGATCCGTTTTACCATTTTTAAAAGGTTGCCGCCATCCTCTGGCGGCGGCATGAAAGCCACTTCGTCCATGACCTCGCGGATGAAGTGGGTGCCCAGGCCGCCGGGGCGCACGTCGTCCAGTTCGCGCGGCCTAATCACGGCGGTGTCCACCGTCTTGGCGAAGTCCCTGAGCAAGATAATCATTTCATCCTCATTATGGCGGATTTCCAAAATAATTTCTCCGTTAGGCTCGTCTTTATAGGCATGGCGGATCACGTTTTGGCAGGCTTCGTCGATGGCGAGAACAATATCCTGGGATGCCTCCTGGCCGCAGCCGCACAGTTCGGCGGTGGCCGAAACCAGGGAACGCACCAGCTTCAAGCGATTGGGCTGGGACGGGAACTTGAGCTTGAGTTTGAGCTGTTTTTCGCCGCCGGCGCCGTCAGACGGGATGATCTCGACGCCCGGGTGCAGGGCAAGCATCTCCGGTTGGGCCGAGTCTTCGATGATCAGCGCCGTCAGGTCGTCGCGCAGCGCCTGATCGTCGCGGTTGATGCGGGCGATAATGGCGTCCAGGCGTTTGGGGGCGGAAAGGGCGGCGTTTTCCTCGATCAACTTCTTCAAGCCGTCCACCTGGAGCTCGCTTCCGTCCTCCACGTATCCTTCGGTTAGGCCGTCGGTAAACACGTAGAGCGTCCCGCCCTTGAGGTCCAATTCGGTTTCCGGAAACCCCCCGTCCTCCACCAGCAGGGGCGATATGCCAAGGGGCGGCGCCTCCGCCGGCAGCGCCGTGAAGGCGCCGTTGGCGTCATGAAAAAGCGGCGGCTCGTGTCCGGCGTTGGCCAGGCGCACGTGGCCGGTCTTGGGATCGTAGACGCCGCCGACCATGGTGACGAACATGCCCCGTGTGGCGGTTTCGCAGATTTCGGCGTTGATCTTGGCGAGCAGGAGTCCCGGTTCGTGAATGGTTTTGCCGAGACAGCGAAACAAGCTGGCGGTCTTGGCCATCAGCAGGGCGGCGTTCATGCCCTTGCCGGAAACATCGGCGAGGTTGAAGCAGATGCGCCCGTCGTCCAGCGGGAAAAAGTCGTAAAAATCCCCGGAAACCATGCGCGCCGGCAAGTTGACGCCGTGTACTGGAAAAGATTCGCTCCGTTTATCGGGCAGCAGGCTGCGCTGGATTTCCGCGGCCAGCTCCAACTCGCGCTTGACCCGTTCCTGCTCCACCAGGGCTTCGGCCATGCGGGCGTTGATGATGGCCAGGGCGGCCGACGAGCTCAGCGCCTGGAGAAGCTGCAAGTCGGCTTCGCTGAACAGGCCGTCGCCGCCGACCTTGTTGACCAGTTCAATGGCCCCGATGCATTGGTCGTGCACGCTCATCGGCGCGCACAGGATGGATTTGGTGACGAAGCCGGTTTGTTTGTCCACGGCCTGTTGGAAGTTGGGGTCCTTGGTGACGTCGCGGACGATCTCGGCGATGTTGTTCTGGACGCAGTAGCCGACAATGCCCTCGTCGCCGCCAAGGGTCAGGCCGGTGATCTCCGTATCCCCGGAACAGGATGTGCAGCACAGTTTTTCGCCGGTCTCGTCAAGCAGAAACAAAGCGCCGCCGACGGCGTTCAAATGACGGGTGATCCGCGCAAGCCCCTTGTTCAGCGTCTCCTCGATATCCATGGACGCGGCGAAGTCCCGGCCCATGAGCGCCAACAGCTCAAGGTGGTCGGAAAAATTCTCCACATCTCCGCCGGTTGGGATTTTTTTGGCCGCCTGTTTAACCATGGCGACACTATGCCCCGAAATGGAGGCTTTGGGCAATTGGCGTTAATTCCCTCCCCACCAATAGAACCATGTGAACAGGAACACCCAGACGACATCGACGAAGTGCCAGTACCACTCGGCGGCCTGAAAGCCGACGTGATGTTCGCCAAGGAAGCGCCCTGACCGGACGCGGAGGAAGCAGACGCCCAGGAAAAGCACGCCGATCAAGACGTGAAGGCCGTGGAACCCCGTCGCCATGTAGAAGGTGGACGGATAAACGCCGTCGACGAAGGCGAAGACCAGGGCGAGTTTTCTGTTTTTTCGTCGTTGGCGTGGCTCCATGAAACGAATGCTCCGGTTACTCCGCCGGTTGGCCCAGCAGGGGCGGTTGCTCGAAGGAATGCTCGGGCGGCGGCGAACTCACCGTCCACTCAAGCGTCTTTGCGCCGTCGCCCCATGGGTTGGCGGCCGCCCGCTCTCCCGAGACGAAGGTTTTGTAGATGATGTAGAAGAACAACAAAGTTCCCGCGGCCGCGATATAGGCTCCGATCGAGGACACCATGTTCAACCCGGCGTAGGCGTCCGGATAGTCCGGAACGCGCCTGGGCATGCCGGCGACGCCAAGAAAATGTTGAGGAAAAAAGGCCAGGTTGACGCCGATAAAGGTGATCCAGAAATGTATCTTGCCAAGGGTTTCCGGATACTGGCGCCCGGACATCTTGGCGACCCAGTAATAAAAGCCGGCGAATATGGCGAACACAGCGCCCAGCGACAGCACATAGTGGAAATGGGCGACCACGTAATAGGTGTCGTGCATGACCACGTCGACGCCGCCGATGAGACCGGCGACCATGGCGAAAACGATATACATGGTGCCGATGTCTTTATGGTTGGTGGAAAACAGCCATCTCCGCCACCCGTAAGGCTTCGCGTGTCCGGGATGCTCGCCGTGGCCCTTGTTCCCCATCTGGGCGGCTTCGGGGCGTATGCCCATTTTTCGTCCCCTTTAATTTCTTGGGACGTCGACGGCGGCCAGCCGCGGCATCCGCGCCGTCCCGGAAAGACCGCCGGCGAATTCCTTGCGGGCGTTATCGAGCCAAGCGGCGAAGGCTTTCTTGGAAACGGCCTCGATGGCCACCGGCATGAAACCGTGGTTGATCCCGCACAGCTCCGAGCATTATCCGTAATAAAGACCTTCCCTGTCGATCCGCACCCAGGTTTCATTGATGCGGCCCGGCACGGCGTCGGTCTTGAGGCCCAGCGCCGGCAGCGCCCAGCTATGGATCACGTCATCGGAAGTGACGATGACCCGAACCGTGGTGTTCACCGGCAGCACCACGCGATAATCGGTCGCCAGAAGGCGCGGCTGGCCGGGTTCAATCTCTTCCTCCGGCGTCATCACGCTGTCGAAGGCGAGATCGCCGTGATCGGGGTATTCGTAGGACCAGCACCACTGATGGCCGATGACCTTCAGGGTCATCTCGGCGTCTTGAGCGCGGTCCAGGTAATACAACAGCTTGAGCGAAGGAAAGGCGATGGCGGCAAGGATGATCACCGGAACCGCCGTCCAAACCACCTCAAGCAGCGTGTTGTGGGCGACTTTGCTGGGATTGGGATTGCGCTTGGCGTTGACGAAATGGTGCCTTATTTGATTGGCTTCGCCGTCGGGTTCCTTGCCGGCGTGTT
>CAJXGZ010000013.1 GCA_913053795.1 uncultured Rhodospirillales bacterium
AGTAACTGCGGAGGAAGAAAAGTAAACTGTCACCGTAACTGCACACCGTAACTGCAAATTAATCGGGCCAGCGTTTGTGGACCCATAGCCATTGTTCGGGGCGTTGGCGCACCCAGTCTTCCAGCATGGCGTTGACTTGGGTCATGATGGCGGTGATGTCGGCTTGGCGGTCGCCGGTGTTGGGCAGGTCCATGGGCGGAAAGTGGGTGATGCGGAAATGCGCCCCTTCAAGCCTTTCGGCGCGCACCGGAACCACTGGGCAGTTGAACCTGAGGGCGAACTGGGCCACCGCCGGGGCGGTCATGGCGTCGCGTCCGAAGAAGGGGGCGGGAACGCCGTCGTTCATTTTCTGGTCCACAAGAATGCCTAAGTGTCCGCCTTGATTAAGCAGCTTCAGGATCTGTTTGGCCCCTTCCGAGCCCTTGGGGATCAACTCGCCGGAGCCGGGGCGGCGCTGGCGGAATAAAGCCTCCACCAATTGGTTGTTGGGCGCCCGGTAGATGAGGTGGATGGGCAGTCCCCGGCGGTCGACGCTCAAGGCCGGAACCTCCCAGTTGGCGAGGTGGCCGGCGAAGAAGATTCCCGGCTTGCCGTCATTTTTCAGCTTGTCGATGTTCTCGGCCCCCACCACCTCGACGCGATCGCCCTCGCCGTACATTTTCATGCGTTGCAGGTGGGGAAACTCGAAGGCCGAGCGGCCGATGTTCTCCCACATGGCGGGGATGATGCGCTCGATCTCGCCGGCGCTCTTTTCCGGAAAGGCGCGCATCAGGTTGCGGCGGGCCACCTTGGTGACGGAAAGACGGGGGCCGACCGTGCGGCCGATCCAGCCGCCCAGCGCAGAGGCCCAATCAAGGGGCAGCAGCTTGACCAGTCCGAAAAGCAAATAGGACGGCAGCGCCTGCAACGGATGCAGCAGGCGCCTTTGAAGCAAGCGCTGGAAACGGCTTTTATCCGCCATGATCTTTCAAAGGGTGGGCCTTCAATGGTTCAAGAATGGCTTCCAATGCCGTTTCGTCGTCCCATTCCATGTCGATTGTCAAGACTTCTATGCCGTCGCGTTGATGCTCGGACATGCGGGCCAAGTCCTTGGCTGTGGTCACAAGGACCGAGTCCGTCACCTTCGCCTGCGCCCGCAAGCGGTCGAGGTCCTCGTCCTCGTAGGGGTAATGGTCGGGGAAGAGGTGAGCCGCCACCAAGCGGCAGCCGATGGCGCGAAGCGAATCGAAAAACTTTTCCGGAATGCCGATGCCGGCGAAGGCCACCACGTCCTTGTCCTTGACGCCGGCGGCCTCGGGGCCGGGAATGACCCGGGCCTTGAGGACGGGCGGAATGTCCCGGCCGAGCCCATCAAGGGCCCCGGTTTCGTCTTCTCCGATCATCACCAGGGCGTCGGCGCGGGCCAGCCCCTCCGCCAGCGGTTCGCGCAAGGGACCGGCGGGAATGACGCGGCCGTTGCCGAATCCGTAGCCGCCGTCGATCACCAGCAAGGAGACGTCCTTAGCCAGACCCGGATTTTGAAATCCGTCGTCCATGATGATAACCTTGGCGCCCGCCTCCGCCGCCATGTGGGCGCCCGCCTTGCGATTGGCGGAAACCCATGTCGGCGCCTGTTCGGCAAGCAGCAGCGCTTCGTCGCCCACCAGGCTGGAAGTATGATTTTCAAGGTCCACAAGAAGCGGGCCGGGCGCGTTGCCGCCGTAGCCCCGGGTGAGGAAGTGAACGGGGCCCATTGTGGCGTTGAGACGCGCGCCCAGGCTCAACGCCACCGGGGTTTTGCCGGCGCCGCCGCTCACCAGGTTGCCGATGCACAGCACAGGAATCGGGGCCTTCCAGGGTTTTTTTAAGTTAAAGCGGGTTTGCGACGCCATTCCATAGACCCACCCAAGGGGGCTCAACAGCTTCGCCAGCAGGCCGCCGTCCTGACGCCAGAAGTCAGGCTCTTTCATCGGGTTCTCCCATTTGATCCAGCAACGGCTTAAGCTCCGCCATGATGGCGTCAAGAATCCCTGCTTCCGCCGCGGCGAAATCCTTGGCCGCCTTGGCCATGCGGTCGCGGTCCTTCTTATTGGCCAGCAGTTTTTCGGCCTTGAGAGCCAAGTCCGCTTCGCCGTCGGCCTCTTCGGCGCCGCCGTCCTCCTTCAGGCGGGAAAAGATTTCCCGGAAGTTGGCGATATGCGGTCCGTGAAGAATGGCGCAATCCAGCAACGCCGCCTCAAGGGGATTTTGTCCGCCAAGCGGAACCAGGGACTTGCCCATGAAGACGATGCCCGCCAAGCGAAAAAACAGCCCAAGCTCTCCCATGGTGTCGGCGACGTAGATGTCCGTGTTTTCCGAGACCTCTTCGTCGCTGGAGCGCTGGGCCGCGTTAAGGCCCATGCCGCGTAAGGCCTTGGCGATTTCGCCGCCCCTTTGGGGATGGCGCGGGACGATGATTCCGAGGAGGCCGGGATGCTTTTTCTTTAGCTTGACGCAGGCGCGGGCGAACATTTCCTCCTCGCCGGGGTGGGTGCTCGCCGCCAGCCAGCGCCGGCGATCCTTTAAGACCGCCTCCAGGCGCTTCAACTCCAAAGGGTCGGCGGGCAGGGGCGGGGCCGCGAACTTGAGGTTGCCGAGGCACTTGGCCCTGTGCGCCCCCAGGGACAGCAGGCGCCAGGCGTCCTCCTCGGTTTGGCCCAGGCAAAGGGTGAAGCCGGAAAGCAGTTTGTTGATGAGACTCTTGTAGCGTTGCCAGCCCATGTGCGAACTGGGCGAAATGCGCCCGTTGATCAGCACCAGGGGGATGTTGCGGTTCGCCGTCTCGCTGACCAGATTGGGCCAGAACTCGGATTCCGCCCACAGCGCCAGATCGGGCCGCCAGTGGTCGAGAAATCGGCGGACGTATTTCAGCAGATCGACGGGGATATATTGATGGAAGGCCCCCTCGGGCAGACGTTCCGCCATCAGCTTGGCCGAGGTCACCGTGCCGGTGGTCACCATCACCTTGAGGCCGTCCTTTTCAGCCAGCAGCCGCTCCACCAGGGGCAGCATGGACAGGGACTCGCCGACGCTGGCGGCGTGCAGCCAAGCCAGCGCTCCCTCGGGCCTTTTCCGCTTGGGAAGTCCCAGGCGCTCGTGGAAGCGTTCCTGGTCCTCCTTGCCGCGCTTTTTGCGCCCTCTCAAATAGAGCCGGATCATCGGCGTCGCCGAGGTGGTCAGCATCCGGTACAGCGCCAAGATCATGGGGCCATCTCCCTGGGCGACGCCTCCTCTGAGACCGGCTCGGGCTTGACCGGCTCGCGGTCGCACAGGATGTCGGCCTCGGCGGTGACGGCGGTGAGGGCGTCCTCGACTTTTTTAAGGGTTTTGGCAAGCGCCTCGGGGGGGGCGTCGCGCGGGGCCTCGATGGGCTCCCCCCACACCATGACGCCTCGGGCGAAGGGATGGGCGACGAGGAAGCGGTCCCAGGAAGAAAGAACGCGGCCGCGGGTGACGCTGAAGGCGCAGGGAATGATGGGCGCCCCGGACAGGCGGGCGAGGCTGAGAATGCCGTCGCTGGCGCGCATTCCTGGGCCGCGCGGACCGTCGGGGGCGATGGCCACGCAATCGCCGCCCCTCAGGGTCTTGAGCAGCGTGCGCAAGGCCAGCGCGCCGCCGCGCGAGGACGACCCGGCCACGGATTTTACGCCCAGGCGCGCCATGGCGTTGGCGCCGAGTTGTCCGTCGGCATGCCCGGAGACCAGCATGTGGATATTCGCGGAGCGCCGCCAGCAATAGGGCATCATCAGCATCCGGCCGTGCCAGAAGCCCAGAATGAAGGGTTTGCCCTCGTCCCAATAGCGCTGGGGCGTTTCGCCGCGCACCACCGACCAACGCCCGGTGGCGTGAACCAGCCGGATGTATTGAGCGCCGAGCCAGCTTATCAGCGCCCGCACCGCCTCGTTGCGCAGGATTTTCTTGGACAGTTTCACGGCTTAGTCCGACTCCTAGTACAGGCCACTAGGACGATTCCTCTTCCTTGAATTGCATGGCGTGAAGATTCGCATAGGCGCCGTTCTTGGCCAACAACGTGGCGTGATTCCCCTGCTCCACCACTTTTCCCCCGTCGATCACATAGATCACGTCGGCGTCCTGGACCGTTGACAGGCGGTGGGCGATGACCAGGGTGGAGCGCCCCTGCATAAGCTCGTTGAGGGCCGATTGGACCTGGCGTTCGGACTCCGTGTCCAGGGACGAGGTGGCTTCGTCCAGCAGCAGGATGGGGGCGTTCTTCAGAATGGCGCGGGCGATGGCCAGACGCTGGCGCTGGCCGCCGGACAGCTTGACGCCTCGTTCTCCGGTCATGGTGTCGTAGCCTTGGGGCAGCTCTTCTATGAAGTCGTGGGCGGCGGCGTGGCGGGCGGCGGCGATAATGTCCTCCTCGCTGGCTCCGGCGCGGCCGTAGGCGATGTTGGCCCTGACCGTGTCGTCGAACAGGGTGATCTCCTGGCTGACCAGGGCGATGGCGGTGCGCAAGGACGGGAAGGTGACGTCGCGCACGTCGGTTCCGTCGATCAGGACCTTGCCGGAATCGATGTCGTAAAAACGGGGAATCAGGTTGAGCAAAGTCGTCTTTCCGGCGCCCGACGGCCCCACCAGCGCCGCCGTTCCGCCCGCCGGGACCTCAAGGGTGACGCCGTTGATGGCGATTTTTTCGGGGACGTAGGAGAAATACACATCCTCCAGGCGCACATGTCCCTTGGACGCGGTCAGTTCGATTGCGCCGGGTTTTTCATGAATTGACGGCGGGATGTCTAGAAATTCGAACAGGCGCTGGGCGCCGGCCAGTCCCTCCTGGAGGGCCGAATTGAGGTTGGCCAGCCGTTTCATGGGCTCGTAGGCCATGATCAGCGCCGTCAGGAAGGAAAAGAACGAGCCCGAGTCGGTCTGATTCTCGATCACCTTGTAGCCGCCGTAAACGATGACGATGGCGATCGCCGCGCCGCCGAGAGTCTCCATGATCGGGCTTGACAGGGCGCGGATGCGCGCGGTCTTGAACGAAAGCTTGCGGATCTTATCGACAATGGCGGCGATGCGGCTCTTTTCGTACGCCTCCATGTTGTAGGCCTTGACGATCCGGATGCCCTGGAAGGTCTGCTCCAGCAGGGTCAGGAATAGGCCCATTTCCACTTGTGTGTTTGCGGTGACCTTGCGCACCCGGCGGCCAAGGCGGGCGATCGGATAGATGGCTGTCGGAAAGATAAAGAAGGAAACGAGGGCCAACTGCGGATCCTGCAGAAACATCACGAAAACCAAGCCGATAAGGGTCAAAAAGTCCTTGCCCACCGCGGTCAGGGCGTTGGACACCGCCACCCGCATGAGGTTGATGTCGTTGGTGAAGAGCGAGATCAGCTTGCCCGTGGAGTTGGAATGAAAAAAGCTGATGTCCATGTGCGCGAAGTGGGCGTACAGGCGGTCCTGGCTGTCGGCGATGACCCGAAGGCCGACATAGCTGAGCAGCGTCGTTTGGGCGTAGTTGGCCAGGCCCTTGATGGCGAAAGTGGCGAGCACGGCGCCGCCGATCAGCCACAGCATCTCGCGGTCATGGGAGATGAAAATATAGTTGACCACCGGCTTCATCAGCCAGGCGCTGAAGGCCGTCGCCGCCGCCATCACCGCCATGAAGATCAGCGCAAAGCCCAGCCATGACAGATAGGGCCGGACGCTTTCCTTGATCAGGCGGCGCATCAAGACGGTGGTGGCGAGATGCCGGACGCTTTTGGGGGCGGCGGTTTGGTTCAAGGACATGCACTCGCATATTGACGGGCGGCGGAATTTAGCATGAAGAAGCGCCGATGGCTATTCAGATAGGCTATTAAGACCCCGCCACCATCAAGCCGTCTATACGCAAGGTGGGGGCGTTGACGCCGTAGCGGAACTCCAGGTCGTCGGCGGCGCTGAGGTTGGCGAACATCTGGTTGAGGTTTCCGGCCACCGTCAACTCGCTCACCGGATAGGCCAGTTCACCGTTTTCGATCCAAAAGCCGCCGGCGCCGCGGCTGTAGTCGCCGGTGACGGCGCTGATCCCAAAGCCGATCAACTCGGTGACGTAAAGCCCGCTTTCGATGTCGGCCATCAGCTTCTTGGGCGACAGGGCGCCCGGCTCCAGGTGCAGATTGGTGGCGGCGGGCGAGGGCGGCGACGAGACGCCGCGGCTGGCGTGGCCGGTGGTCTCCATCGCCAATTGCCGGGCCGAGCCGAGGTCGAGGATCCAGGTCCGTAAAACGCCGTTCTCGACGATGTTGCGCCGCTTCGTCGCCACCCCTTCGCCGTCGAAGGGCTTGGAGCGAAGGCCCCGAATGCGCCGTGGGTCGTCGATGATGGTGACGGCCTCGGGAAAAATCCTTTCGCCCAGCTTGTCCTTGAGGAAGGACGCGCCGCGGGTGATGGCGGAGCCGTTGATGGCCATCGACAGGTGAGAGACGACGCCGCCGGAAACCCTGGGGTCATAGACCACCGGAACCTGGGCGGTCGCCGCCTTGCGCGGATTAAGACGCTTTACCGCCCGCTCTCCGGCCGTGCGTCCGATGTCTTCGGGCTGGCGCAGGTCTTCGCCGTATATGGCGGTGTCGTAGTCGTAGTCGGTCTCCATCTTGGCGCCCTCGCCGGCTAGCACCGAGACGCCGAGGGAATGACGGGAGTTGGCGTATGTTTGGGCGAAACCGTTGGAGGCGGCGAAGGTGACGACGTGGCTGCTCCAGCCGGCCTCGGCGCCGTCAGAGTTCGTGACCCCGGGAACCGCCCGCGCCGCGTCCTCGGCGCGCTTCGCCAAGTCCCGCAGGGCCGCTTGGGTGGGCTCGGCGGCGTCGCGGGTGTCCAGGTCGGGAAATTCGGTGGCCAGTTGAGAGGGATCGGCCAAACCGCAGTAGGGGTCCTCGGGCGCCTTCTGGGCCATGGCGACGGCGCGCGCCGTCATCTCATCCAGGGCCTCGGGCGAAGAGTCCGACGAGGAAACAATGGCTTGGCGCTTGCCCACGAATACCCTGAGCCCCAGGTCAGAGCCCTCGGAGCGCTGGATGTTCTCCGGCTTTCCCAGACGCTGGGCGTGGGAAAGGGAAACGCCCTCGATGAACATGGCGTCGCACGAATCGGCGCCCGCCGCCTTGGCCTTTTCAAGAAGCCCGCCCAGCAAGCCCAGTTTGTCGCCGTCAACAGTCATGGCGCACCGTATCTAAGTTGTTAAGAAAGTGGATTGGTATAAGTGAAGCGGCGCCGCTTGCCAAGGGAGGAGAGCGGTGTAAAATCCCCCGCCGTGCTTAGCATCGTCATTCCCACCCTGAATTCCGCCGACTTCCTTGAGGGGACGTTGAAGGCCGTTGGCGATGGCTTTGAAATCATCATCGTTGACGGCGGCTCGGGGGACTTAACGCCTGAGCTTGCGGCGCGTCTGGGGCTGAGGGTGGTTGAGGCGCCCAGGGGGCGGGGCGTTCAACTGGCCGCCGGGGCCAAGATCGCCAAGGGCGACTGGCTGTTGTTCCTGCACGCCGACACCGTGCTGGAGCCGGGCTGGGACGCCGCCGCCGGGAATTTCATGAAGAATCCCGAGAACGCGCGCCGGGCCGCCGTTTTCCGCCTGAAGCTCGACGATCCGGCCCCCCGGGCGCGCCGCCTGGAGCGTTTGGCCGCCTGGCGCGGCCAGATTCGCGGCCTTCCCTACGGCGACCAGGGTCTTTTGATCTCGCGCCCCTATTACCATGCGCTGGGCGGATTCACGGAAATCCCCCTGATGGAGGACGTGGACATGATAAGGCGCATCGGCAAGGGCCGTCTTGTCACCCTTGACGCCGCCGCCGTCACTTCCGCCGAGCGCTACCAGAAGGACGGCTATATCTTGCGGCCCTTGCGCAACCTTCTGTGTTTGGGCCTTTATTTCATTGGCGTCCCGCCCCGATGGATCGCCAGGCTCTACGGATGAAGCCGACGCTGATCATCTTCGCCAAGGCGCCGCGTCTGGGCTTGGTGAAAACCCGGCTGGCCCGCGATATCGGCGCCGTCGCTGCTTGGTCCTTCCACAGGAACGCCGTCGAGCACATGGTGAGGCGGCTGTCCAGGGACAAGCGCTGGCGTTGCCTGCTGGCGGTGACCCCCGGCGCCGCCAAATGGCCGCCGGGCGTTGCTTGCTTTCCCCAGGGAGAGGGAGACCTGGGAGAGCGCATGGACCGGGCTTTAAGATTTCCACCGCCCGGTCCCGCGGTCATTGCCGGCTTGGACATTCCCCACATCACGCCATCGCACATCGCGGGCGCCTTCAAGGCGTTGGGCGAACATGACGCGGTTTTCGGCCCGGCCGAGGACGGCGGCTACTGGCTGGTGGGATTGAAGCGCCGCCCCATGACGCCCCGCATTTTCCAAGGCGTCAGCTGGTCGACGGAACACGCCTTGGCCGACACCCTGAAAAACCTGCCCGACGGCGCCTCCACGGCCTTGCTGGAGACCCTCATGGACGTCGACGACGGCGAGTCTTATGAGAAATGGCGAAAGTCAGCTTCTTAATAGGGCAATTCAATAGACACGCGCAGCCCGCCTTGCCCGCGGTTTGACAACGCAATTTTCCCGCCATGGGCGTGGATAACGGTTTGGACGATGCTCAGGCCCAGGCCGATGCCGCCGGTAATGGGATTCCTTGACGGCTCAAGCCGGTAGAAGGGGGCGAAGACCTGTTCCATCTCGTCATCGGGTATGCCGGGGCCGTTGTCCTCGATGACGATCCACAGGGCGTCGCCCCTGTCCTCCATCCGGACATCGGCGTTTCCACCGTAATTGACGGCATTGTCCACCAGGTTCGAGAGGGCTCTTTTCAATGATGTGGGGCGGCATTCGTAAAGGGCTCTTTCAGGCGTCTCCAATTTGACGGGGAGGCCCCTGTCGCTCATGTCGTCACAGAGGCTTTGCAGCAACGCCGCCACATCGACGGTTCGGCTTTCCTCACTCTCCGCGTCCTCGCGCACGAAGGCCAGCGTCGAAGCGATCATGGACTCCATCTCGTCCAAGGTGGCCATTGTCTTGGTCCGCTCCTCGGCGTCCTTGATGAGTTCGGCGCGAAGCCGGAGCAAGGTGATCGGCGTTCTGAGGTCATGGGAGATTGCGGCGAGCATCCGCGTGCGGTTCTCGATGAAGCGTTGCAGGCGCTCCTGCATTTCGTTGAAGGCGCGCGACGCCTGGCGCAACTCGATGGGGCCGGTTTCCGGCAAAGGCGGCGCATTGACATCCCTGCCAAGCCTTTCCGCCGCCTTGGCGAAACCGCCAAGGGGCTTGGTCAGCCGCCGCACCACCCACACCGAAAGCAGGATGACGGCGACCGCCATCGACAGCATGGAAAGAATGGACTTTCTCGACCAAAACGATCCGGCCTCCGGGATGGCGCTGGTGAAGTTGAGCCATTGGCCTTCGCCGAGTTCGATGGAAATGCGAAGGGACTGGTGCGGCGGAACCCCATGCATCATCTGGTTCATGTGCATCTGCATCCAATCAGCCGGAGATTCGATGCCGTACATCCGCCCGGCCTTCGTATCGTCCAACATCTGGACAATGACTTGGCGAACGGAATCGTTCTTGAGTTGGCCTTTGACGAAGTTACGGATGGCGTTGCTCCGCCAGTCGTTGTCATCGTGCGAGACCAACATGCTCTTTGGCGACAGGAACACCTGGAAGGATGGTTCATTCAAGGCTGAAACAATCTTCTCGCGCCATTCAGGCGGCGACTCGCTGATCAAATGGGAAACGTTGGCGATGCGCTGGGCCATGTGGCGCCCTCCCATTTTGGACAGGGATTCCACCCGGTCGCCGGAATAGATGGTCATGGAGATGATGTGGGAGACGGTCAGCCCCACCAGAAGGACAAGGATCGTCTGCCCGGCCAGACTCTTAGGCAAGAACCGTTTCATTCTCGTGAAATCGAGGGCGTGAACATGTAGCCGCCGCCCCAGACGGTTTTGATGATCTCGGGCTCTTTCGGGTTGTCCTCGATCTTCCTTCTGAGGCGGCTGACCTGGGTGTCGATGCTGCGGTCGAAAGTGGTCGCCGACCGTCCCCTGGCGAGATCGAGCAACTGATCGCGGCTGAGCACCCTTTGGGGGTGTTGGATGAGCGCCAGCAAAAGGTCGTATTCGCCCGTGCTCAATGGGACGATGACGCCGTCCGCGGATTCCAATTCCCGCCTGGCCGTATCCAGCTTCCAGCCGGCAAAACGGTAATTGCCCGTCTCCAGGGATTCTTGCGCCGGAGGCAAGGATTGAGCCCGGCGCAGCACGGCCTTGATCCGCGCCAGGAGTTCCCGGGAACTGAAAGGTTTGGCGACGTAATCATCGGCGCCCATCTCCAAGCCGACGACACGGTCGATTTCCTCCCCCTTCGCCGTCAGCATAATGACGGGGATGAAGGATTCCGCCCGCAATTGGCGGCAGAGCGTAAGTCCGTCATCTCCCGGCAGCATCAGGTCCAGCACGATCAGGTCGATCTTGCTTTCGCCAAGAACCTTACGCATGACCTTGCCGTCTTCGGCCTTACTTACGCGGAAACCGTCCTTGGTCAGGAACTTGGCGACAAGGTCACGGATTTCCTTGTGGTCATCGACCACGAGAATGTGTGGTGAGGTTTCCATGTCTCTAAGTATATGGAGCCCAAGCCGTATATTCCGAGAAAAAATTGTAACAGATTTTGACGCCATGCCCATGTGACAGACTTTGTCACAAAATAACGGCCCCACTCCTGAACATACTGTGATAGTTGCTTCAACAACGAGAATTCGGGAACAGGAGGCGTCCGTCATGGCTTTACGTAGAGGATTATTGGCGCTCGCTTTAGGTTTGTTGGTATTGGGCTCCGGCGTTTTCACCGATGCCGTTCAAGCCTCCGGCGATGACGGACTTGCCGCCGATTACTGGAGCCGGCCCCTTGCGCCTCAGGGCGACGCGCCCAGGAAATGGAGCGAATCCGAGCGTTCCCTGGCCCCTGAATCCTGTGGCGAATGCCACGAGAAACAGTTCCAGGAATGGAAATCCTCACTCCACGCCAAGGCGTTTTCTCCCGGCTTGGTCGGTCAACTTATGACCTCGTTTTCCGGAAGTCCGGAAATTTGCATGCGCTGTCATGCGCCTTTGGCCGAACAGATCAAGGCCTTCAAGGAGGCCCTGGCCGCCAAACAAGGGCAAAATCCCAAAGCCCAGGGGCTGGCCGCCAAGGGCAACTCTTGCGCCGGTTGCCATGTCCGCAACCACGTCCGCTTCGGTCCTCCGAAAAGCGACACGGGCGAGACCGGCCAAAGCGACCCTGAAGGCCCCCATGGCGGCGTCCTGCGCACCGCGGATTTCGAGAAATCGGAGTTCTGCGGCGCCTGCCACCAGTTTCCACCGTCCTGGGGCGCCGTCAACGGCAAGCCGCTGGAGAACACCCACAACGAATGGAAAGCCAGCCCCCAGGCGAAAAAAGGGATATCCTGTCAATCCTGCCACATGCCGAAACGCAAGCATCTGTGGCGCGGAATCCACGATCCGAAGATGGTGAAGTCCGGGTTGACCGCGAGTTTCCCCCTTGACGCCGACAAGGCGCGCTTTCAGTTGACCAACACCGGCGTCGGCCACGCCTTCCCCACCTACGTCACGCCGAAGGTGGTCATGCGCGCCGTCGCCCTCGGCGGCGATGGCCGGCCGATCAAGGGAACGGAAGTCACTTACGTCATTCAGCGTTCCGTCGACTCCACCCAGCAAGGCTGGGTTGAGAACTTCGATACGCGCCTATTCCCCGGCCAATCGGCGACCCTTGACCTTGTATGGGGGAAAGCCCGGAAGGCGCGCATGTGGCTGGAGGTCTTTCCCGACGACTTCTACGACCACAAAGTCTACGACGACCTGCTCAATTCCTTGGGCGGCGAAGCCAGGAAACTGATCGCTAAGGCGGACGCCGAGGCGCAAAAAAGCCGTTTCATTCTGTTCGAGACCGAAGTGCGGCGTCCCGAGTAGTCAGCCCCCCCGAGTAGTCAGCCCCCTTGACGGTGGCGCCACCAGTTTTTGCCGTTGATGGAAAAGATCGGCAGATAGTGGCGGATGGTCTTGGACTCGACAACCCGCTTGATTTGGTTGTCCAGCACATAGGTCTTGCCGTTGAGGAAAACCACCAGGATGGCGTGGCCGATCTTCAGGTTTAAATCCTTGAGCGCCACCACGCGGAGTTGGTCCAACTTAAAGCCCAGCAACTTCAGGGAAATGTACTTGGTGATGGCGTAATCCTCGCAGTCGCCATTGCGAGACAGGAACTCGCCGGGCGAAGCCCAATAATCCTCCTTGCCCCAGTTGTTGCTATCGAGAATGTACGGGGCCCTGTTCATGATCCGGTTGACTTCCTTGACCTGAGTCATCGGGTCCTTATCGCGGATGCCATCAAGGAACTTCATCCACTTGCCGTAATGGCACTTGTTGAACACGGTGGCCTTGCAGGATCCCTCCTTCTGCCCAGCCGCCTCCTTGGAATAACGCCGTAGCGCCGAGTTCCATTTCTTGAAAGGCCTCAGATTGCTGGAGCGGGTTTCGCGGCTGTTGAAGAAACTGGGGGACGCCTTCGCGGCCGCCGCGTGGTTAATGGAAAGCAGGAGCGCCGCCAACGCAAGAGCCCCCATAAACAAAATCTTATGGAAACGTTCAAGGTTTATCCGTTTGTTCCGGAATGCCGCCATTATTTCAATATATGGAGCCCCCGGCGTCCATTCCAGAAATAGATTGTTACAGATTGTGACGGACCCAATGGGCGTCATGATGCGCGCCCTTGACCTTCCAGCTATTGGAAGGTGTGTAATGGTGAAAGGGATTCACTTAGACGGTAAGGAGAATAAAATGGCTGTGACCTATAATGTTTCAGGCGTAACGTGCGGAGGCTGCGCCAGTTCGGTGATCAAGGCCATAAAGGCGTTGTCTTCCGAGGCGGACGTTTCCGTCGATGTTGAGGCGAAGACCTTCACCGTCGAGGGGTTCGACGATGTGGACGCCATCGGCCAGGCGGTCAAGGACGCCGGTTTCGAGTTCGGCGGACCAGCCCACTAGTGGGCTGCTGACAAACCCACCTTCACGCATCAATTATAGCTCCTAAAGAACAGCCGGCTTTGATAAGCTTACGGCCTACAGTAACTGTAGGTTCATGGGAAAAATGTCAGGCAAGGAATTCACGATTGGTTTTTTGGCTCGGGTTGGCGGCGTAAAGGTCCAAACCATCCGCTACTACGAACAGATCGGGCTGTTGCCGGAGCCCCGCCGTTCGCCCGGAAACCAGCGCCTCTACATCGAGGCGCACATGGATCGTCTGAAATTCATCCGCCACGGCCGCGCCTTGGGGTTTTCCCTCGACCAGATCAGGGAGCTATTGGCGCTGAGTGACGATCCCAAGCGTCCTTGCGACGAGATCGACGCCATCGCCCGAAAACATCTCGGCGATGTTGAAGGAAAAATCGTCAGGCTTGAAGGCCTGAAGGCGGAACTGGGCCGCATGATAAACGAATGCGCGGGAGACAGGGTCTCCGCTTGCTGGATCATCAAGGTCCTGTCGGACCATGATCTGTGTCTCGACGATAATCACGGCCTGCCTTCGCCGAAGCGAAGCTCCGGCTTCGCGCAGGCGGGCGCAGGCGGTCTTGGCCGAAAGAAAACTGTTCCATGACCCTATGCCCTTGCGGCTCCGGCCAGGACCTTGACGGCTGTTGCGGCCCCATAATCAACGGTGCGCCAGCGCCCACCGCCGAGGCGTTGATGCGCTCGCGCTACACCGCCTTCGCGCTCGGCGATATCGGCTATCTCGCCGACACGCTGTCGCCCGATATTCGCGGCGGCTTTGACCAGGTCGAGGCCGAGAGCACGGCCAACGATGCAAAATGGCGGGGCTTGGAGGTGCGCGCCGTCACCGATGGCGGCGAAGATGACGAAGCCGGATCGGTGGAATTCATGGCCCGCTTCAAGTTGCGCGGCAAGCAGCGCGTTCATCATGAATTGGCGGAATTCCGCCGCGAAAAGGGGCGCTGGATGTGCGTCGGCGGACAGATGGACCCAAAGGGGCCGCCCAGGCAAGTGGTCAAGGTCGGTCGCAACGAACCTTGTCCTTGCGGTTCGGGCAAGAAACACAAGAAGTGTTGCGGGGCCTGATGGAGCGGCGTTTTCACTGTACGGCGTGCGGCAAATGCTGCTACGGCAAATTGCCGCTGACCCTTAACGACGCCGTCGCCAACGCCGAACGGTTTCCCTTGGCCATGATGTGGACGACCATACGGCAAGGCGCGAAATCCTTCGCCATTAACGCGCGGCTGGGGACATGTGTGAAACTTGGAAAACGCAAGCAGGTTGCGGTGCAGATCACCCCGGTTTCCTACTTGCCGCCTTCGCTTCCTTGCCCGGCGTTGGCGCCCGATGGCCTCTGCTCCATCCATGCGGACAAACCGTCCCGGTGCCGGACCATGCCCTTTTATCCCTATCGTGAAGAGGGCGACCAATCCGATCAGTTGGTTCCCCGGAAGGGATGGTTATGCGAAACGTCCGGCGAGGCGCCCGTCGTCTACCTGAACAAGAAAATAGTTCACCGCGAGGATTTTGAGCGCGAACGGCGGCGGCTTATGGATCAGACGCCTGTTTTGCGGGCTTATGCGGATGGATTAATGGCCAACGCGCCCAATGTGGCGGCGGCGATTGAAAAAGAGGCGAAAAAGCCGAGGGGGGGCTTTGTCATACTCAACTTCACCGCCATTGTGTCCCGGCTTCCCCAGATCGACATGGCCGCTTTCGCCCAAAAGCAGCTTCCGGTGCTAACCGGGCTCGCCGATAAAACGGCGGGCATGTCCGACGCCGCGGAATTTCATCAATATTACCGCGACAGCGCTAAGGGAATGGAACGCTTCCTGGAGCGGCTTTAATGGGACATTCGGCCATAAATATGGCCTGAAAACCAGCCGCCGTGACCGCATTGGCCAGAAGAGTGGACAAGAAGCGCTCAAACGCCTCGCTTGGCGCCCCGGGTTCCTCGGAAGGGGCGGGCGCATGCTCATAGGTCTCGGCCTGCAATATCAGCGGCGTTGTCGTCACCGTTTGTATGAGAGACGCAAACACGCCCGCCAAAAGGCCCGCGGCCAAGGCCGTGATGAAAATTCGCTTGATCACGAGTTCTTGAATTAAACGCCTCGGTCACAGGAGTGCGGAAAAAAATTGTAACAAAGTTTGCCAACTGGGGCGCCCGCCATGGTTTGTCACCAAAAAGGGGGTAAACGGACAAATTTCAGTAACAGACATCCGCTTTAAATAAGGGTCGGACAAACAAGAAACAACGTGCGTTCGCGCTCGTAAAAAAAAAGGAGATGACCATGAAGCGAATGTTGAGAACAATCGGCGCGGCCACCGCACTTGGGGCGATCGCCGTTGCCGGGCAGCCGGCCTTCGCCGCCGCATCCGGCCAGGACGCCGAGGGCAAAGCCACAACCAAACATCAGCAAATGCATGGCTCCGGCCAGTCCGGAATGATGGGAAACATGATGGGCGGCATGATGGGCGGCGGTCAATCCGGAATGATGGGAAACATGATGGGCGGCATGATGGGCGGCGGCCAATCCGGAATGATGGGAAACATGATGGGGTCCGCCACGAACCCCTGCGCCGCTGAAAAAGACCTTTCGGCGGAAGACGTAAAGAAGATCATCGAAGGACGTCTCGCCTGGGACGGCAACAAGCGCCTCAAGGTCGGCGAGGTGAAGAAGAAGGGCGACGACGCCTACACCGTCGACATCGTCACCATTGATGATTCCCTGGTCGAGCGGCTCGAAGTGGACCGCAAGACCGGCGCAACCCGGCGCACTGAATGAACAGACTGGCGGCCGGGTAAATACCGGCCGCGCTGTTCTTCTGAATGGAGGACAGGATCATGGGGAATGACGGTTTCCCGCATGCCGGCATGATGGGCTGGGACAGCGGATGGCAATGGCTCGCCAGCTTCCACGGTGTTCTTTTGCTTGTCTCCCTCGTGGTCATCGTCGTCGTTGGATTCGCCCTGATCCGCGACTGGCGGCGCGAGCGCGCAAGCGGCCCGGACTTGTCAGCGCCGGAACGTAAGCAATAACGCACATAGGAAACGCGCAATGCTCGGAACCAACCACTTTTCCAACGGCGACGCCGGCGTCAGAGCCATTGATGCGGGCAGGGAATATATGTTCTTCGTGCTCGACCGCTTTTTTCATCCACAAGTGATCTGCGCCGATCCGGGCGGAACCTGTTCGAGACTGGAAGACGCCATTCATTTTCTTAAGAAACACCAGGAGCGAGAGGAACGCTTGATGATTGAAGCCGGCTATCTCGGTTACGGGTTCGCCACACACAAACGTAAACATAAAGAACTTCAGCGAAACCTGGACAAGATGAGACGCACCCTGGTTTGCGGCGGTTACGATAGCGCCATGGTGGCTGATTTTCTGACGGAATGGATGAAAAGACACGCCACGAATTTTGACAAACCTTTCGGCGACTTCGTGCGCCGGGGGGGAACTAAGACTATATAAGGGTGAGGACTTTTACATGGAAACGCTTATACAAATTTTGCTTTTCGGCGGTTTTATATTCCTCATGATGCGCTTTGGATGCGGATCGCACATGATGGGGCGTGGGCATGGCCAAGGGCATGGAAAAGACAAACAAGCTGGTGGCGGCTGTTGTGGCGGAGGAAAAGACAAGCACGACGAAGCCTCAACGGTAGACTCCACGGGGGATGAACAGCCAAAATGGGTGCAGCCCGAAGAGGACCGGGACCCCGTCTGCGGCAAGATGGTCTCCAAGGACGTGGCCAAGACCAGCGTCCATGACGGCTTGGCCTATTACTTCTGCTCGACCGATTGCCGGGACGCCTTCGAGGCCTCGCCCGAGCAATACGTAGGCCGTGAAGAGGAAACGGCGGCTCCCCGTCTCGAACAACGCCCGGCGGAGGGTGGCGGCCATGGCTGAGAACGCGCCAACCATCGACGCCCCCGGCGCCTCGCCGCCTGGCTCCGCCCCGTCACGGGTTTCCGTATATGCCCTGGGGATGAGTCTCGGGCTGTTTCTCGCTATTACCTTTGTTCTGTGCGCCGTGTTCGACCTTTTGTTGCCTGAATTCGCCATGAACCAAGTTTGGTCGCCGCTTCTGCCGGGGTTTGTCTGGTTGAGCTGGCCCAGTTTTTTCATCGGCTTGGCCGAGAGCTTCGCCTACGGTTGGTACGTGGCCGTGATCCTCGGTCCGCTCTATAATTTTTTCGCCGCAACCCGCTTAGTCTATAGTAGACAGATTGTGAATTAACATTGGAGGGAACCGCCATGTTGTTGTCACGTTTGCTCGAAAGAATGATCCACACCGGCACGCTCAAGGTGATCGACGCGGCCGGCGAATTGTATGTGTACACCGGCGGCCCAGGTCCCGAAGTGACCGTTCGGCTGCATAACAAGGCCTTGCACCGAAAGCTGTTCTTCAATCCGTGCCTGTACATCGGCGAAGCCTATATGGACGGCTCCCTGACCATCGAGAAGGGGACGCTGCCCGGCTTCCTCAAGATCGTGGCGAGCAACCTTAAGTTTTCAAAAGATCTTCCTCTGTTTTCAAAGTACAGACGGTTCTCTTGCATGTTCCGCGGCTTGCAGCAGTACAATCCGATTAGCCGGGCGCGGTCCCATGTGGTCAGCCATTACGACATTTCAAACCGGCTTTACGGCCTCTTCCTCGATCAAGACCTGCAATATTCCTGCGCCTATTACAACAACCCCGACGACAGCCTGGAAACGGCGCAGGCCAACAAACAGCGCCATTTGGCGGCAAAGCTGCTTCTCGAGCCCGGCCAGCGCGTTCTCGACATCGGATCGGGATGGGGCGGGTTGGCGCTCTATCTCGCCGAAACCGGCGGAGGGCAGGTAACGGGATTGACCTTGTCGGACGAACAGTTAAAAGCCGCCAACCAGCGCGCCGCCGAGACTGGATTGAGCGAAAACGTCCACTTTCACCTTCGCGACTACCGCGAAGAGAACGGGAAATACGACCGCATCGTCTCGGTCGGCATGTTCGAGCATGTGGGCGTCAATTACTATTCGGAATTTTTCGCCAAGGTGAGGGATTTGCTGGCCGATGACGGCGTCTGCGTCCTCCACTCCATCGGCCGCATGGGCGGCCCGTCCTCCACCTGCGCCTGGCTGCGCAAGTATATTTTCCCGGGCGGCTATTCACCG
>CAJXGZ010000014.1 GCA_913053795.1 uncultured Rhodospirillales bacterium
TTGCTTCATAACGTATTGATTTTATGCGCAGAGACAGATCTACACCCCTTTCTTTGTTTCTTTTTCAAGAGAAACTTAAGATTTAATCTGGCTGTATTAATACAGCAATGCATGTAGAACAGGAATTAAAGAGTATCAAATAAGTCAATAATTCAATTGGTCGGGGTGACAGGATTTGAACTTGCGACCTCTGCCTCCCGAAGGCAGCGCTCTACCAGGCTGAGCTACACCCCGACGTAATCATTTGCTAGTGCGTTCTTTCTATAGAGAAACGGGCGAGTGAATGCAGGGCATCCAGATATTGCGATGGCGGCAAAATGGCAAGGGCATCGACCGCTTTGCCAACTGCCTCGCGCGCGATGTTTGCAGTGTACGCAATGGCGTCCGTTGATTCAATCGCCTCCTTGATGACATCAATATTATCAAGCCCGCCGTTTTCGATGGCTTCTCTGATCAGGGCTGACTGTTCCTTGTCACCGTTCCACATCGCATACAGTAATGGCAATGTGGGTTTACCTTCGGCCAGATCGTCGCCGACATTTTTGCCGATCTCGCCACTGGAATCGCTGTAATCCAGCACGTCGTCGATCAGCTGGAAGGCGACGCCGAGGTTCATGCCGAAGGTCTCAAGGGCTTCCTTCTCCACATTCGGGCGGTCGGCGGCCACGGCGCCGATGGAGCAGGCGGCGGCGAACAGTTGCGCCGTTTTGGAGCGGATGACGTCAAGGTACGCGGTCTCGCCGGTTTCGGTGTCGTTGGCGGTGATCAGCTGCATCACCTCGCCTTCGGCGATCAGAGCCGAGGCTTTGGACAGGATGCCCAGCACCTCCAGCGAGCCGGTCTCCACCATCAATTCGAATGAGCGGCTGAACAGGAAGTCGCCGACCAGGACGCTGGCCTTGTTGCCCCACACGGTGTTGGCCGAGGCCAGGCCCCGGCGCAAATCGCTTTCGTCGACCACGTCGTCGTGCAGCAAGGTCGCCGTATGGATGAACTCGACGCAGGCGGCCAGCGCGATATGGCGCCGGCCCTCATAGCCGCACATGCGCGCGGCGGCCAGGGTCAACATGGGGCGCAGCCGCTTGCCGCCCGCCGCCACGATGTGGCCGGCCAGTTGCGGGATCAAGGCGACAGGCGAGGCCATGCGCTGGATGATCAGTTCGTTGACCGCTTTCAGGTCATCCTTGACAAGCGCGCTGAGGGGATCAAGCCGCGGTTTCTTGCCGCGTTCCCCATCAAGACTGACGACGACTCCCAATTTAAAATATCCTCGGATTACTTGACGTTTACGTTCATTCAAAAGAGCATAGGCCAAAGAGCATAAGTAGGGAAACGGCCCCTGGTCAAGCGCAACGGCGCGGTAATGGAAATTGCCAGGGCGTCAATGAAGCAATGTAGATCATGCGATGATGGAGCTGACGCGGACCAACGATCCGGTATTGCTGTCCTGGCTGATGGTCCAGCTTGAGGCCGAGGGCATCGGCGCGGTGGTTTTCGACGCCCACACCAGCATCATGGAAGGCTCCATCGGCGCCATCCCGCGCCGGGTCATGGTCGTTGAGGAAGGCCTTGAACGCGCCCGGATTATACTCGCGGAAGCCGGGAATAGCGGCGCCGGGGTGGAGCCGGGGCTCTCCCCGGCGCTCTCCCCGGGGCTCTCCCCGGGGCTCTCCAATGACGCGCTTCTCGACGGGCGGGTCAAGCTGCTCCAGCCGGCCAAGGGGTACAGGGCGGCCATCGATCCGGTTCTTCTCGCCGCCGCCGTTGACGCCAAGGAGACCGATATGGTCCTCGACGCCGGGGCCGGAGCCGGAGCCGCCGCCTTGTGTCTGGCGGCGCGCGTTTGCGGCGTCCGGGTGCGGGGCGTCGAGATTGACGGCTTCCTTGCCGGCTTGGCGATGCGCAACGCCGAAGCCAACGGCCGCGCCGGCCATGTGGACGTCATTCAAGGCGACATCCTGGACTCGCCCGGGCTGGACGCATTTGGGCTGGACATGCCCGGCGGCTTCGACCATGTCATGGCCAACCCGCCTTATTACAAAGCGGGCTCCGGCAATGTTTCTCCCGATCCCGCCAAGGCGGCGGCCACCTTCGAGGGCGCGGCGGCCTTAGGGGATTGGATCGATTTCTGCGTCAAAATGGTGCGCCCCAAGGGGGCGGTGACCCTCATTCACCATGCCGAGCGTCTGGACGAACTGCTGAGTCATATGCAGAGGCGCCTCGGTGAAATCGTCGTCTTCCCCCTGTGGCCGGGCCGCGCCGGCAGGCCGTCAAAAAGGGTTATCGTCAGGGGACTTAAAGGGGCGGCGGCGCCCATGCGCATGGCGAAAGGGCTTACGCTTCATGATGACGGCGGCGCCTTCACGCCCGAAGCGCAAGCGGTTTTGCGTGACGCCCAGGCGCTTATTCTGTAATTTTCAACTCATTCCATAACGGTTGACCGCGACTCTTGCGGCCCTTAAAATTTCTTTCATGCTAACAAAATTCGTCTTCACCATCTTCGCGGTCGTTGCCGTGTGGTACGTCTTCAAATGGGTCGCGCGCATGCAGGAGATGCGCAACCAGGAAGCCAAGGGCGGTTCCGGCGCCAAGAAGGCTAATGGCCCGGTCAAGGACATCGAGGACATGGTCAAGTGCAAGGCCTGCGATTCTTTCGTCGCCGCTAACAACGCCGTTTCCTGCGGCCGCGACGATTGTCCGCTCCCAGGCCCGTAACCAGAGTAGACTCTAAAATTGAGAACAAATTGAATTTACCCTCGCATAAGCGTTATGCTGGCGCGAAAGGATTCAATTCTGGAGAACCGAGATGACCGGAGGCCCTTCGCAAGATTTTCTGAAGCACCTGGAGAAATCCGGGTTTTTTCAACAAATCAAGGATTTGGAAGCCAATCTCAAGGCCATCTCCACGGACTTGAAATCCCTTGGCGAGACGGCGACCCAGCGTCTTGAGGAAACCGAAAGCCTGGCCGCCCACGTACTCGCAATCGAATCGATCCTGGCGGTTTTGATAAAAAACAATCCCATTGACGATGATGAGCTCAAGGCGGCCATAAAGGAGAAAACCGCCAGTCTCTCCAAAGGCGTGGAAAGCGGCTCCGCCGTCCAAAACATCGCTGAATATATCTCCACGGGAAAAAGATAAAAAAAATCTTTTCATACCCCCTTGAAATTTGTTTAGAGTAATTCTAATTAATATGAACGGTGGGCTCAGCGCACCGGAATTGTCATAACATTTTTTTTAATAGAGGTTTTTCATGAAACAAGCTGGCGATAAAGTTCCTGAAACGACGTTCCACACCCGCTCCGAAGGCGATTGGCTCGACGTCACCACATCTGACATTTTTGACGGTAAGACGGTTGTCGTGTTCGCCCTTCCCGGCGCTTTCACGCCGACCTGTTCGTCGACGCATGTTCCGGGCTACAAGGCCATGTCCAAGCATATCAAGGCCGAGGGCGTGGATGACATCTATTGCCTGTCCGTCAACGACTCCTTTGTTATGAACGCTTGGGGCAAGGACCAAGGCGTCACCGACGAAATCAAGTTGATCCCCGACGGCAACGGCGAATTCTCCAAGGGCATGGGTTTCCTGGTCGGCAAATCGGCCATCGGTTTCGGCGACCGCTCCTGGCGCTACTCCATGCTGGTGGCGGACGGCGTCATTGAGAAAATGTTTGTTGAAGACATGGATGCGCCCGGCGATCCCTTTGAAGTCAGCGACGCCGGGAACATGCTTGAACATCTCAAGTCCCGCGGCTAAGCCCCGGGCGGCGGCGATTTTTCGACGTTTGACATGACTGGCGCGAACACCCTCGTCGATCTCAGGGTGGCGCGGCTTATGTGTTCGCGCCTTTGTCATGACTTGGCCGGCCCCGCCGGCGCCGTCAACGCCGGGCTGGAAGTCTTGGCGGAAACCGAAGGCGGCGACAAGGAAGCCTCGGCCCTTGTCGCCGACAGCGCCGCCGAGATCGCCAATCGCCTGGCTTTTTACCGCGTCGCCTTCGGCGCCGGGAACGGGGAAACCGCCGCCCAGGCCCGCGCCTTGGCCATCGGGTTTTTGGAAAATGACCGCGTCAGTCTTGACTGGCCCGGGGATGCGTCCTTGAATGTCAGGCTGGCGGCGGGCGGCGCCAAGCTTATTCTCAATATAATCCTGCTGGGGGCGGACTCACTGCCCCGGGGCGGCGCCGTCAACGTCCGTCTTGCCGAAATTCCCGAGGGGACCGGGGTGGCGGTCACCGCCGCCGGCTCCGGCGCCCGCCTCAGGGACGACATTCGAGCGGCTATGAATGAAGCCGGGCATGAAGCCGGGACGCCGAACGTTTCCATCGACGCTCTCACCGTGCGCAACGTCCACGGCTATTTGGCGGCGCTGTTGGCGAAAAGCTTCGGCGGCGCCATCGAGGTCTTGGAAAATCAAAAAGATAAAGTGCGACTCGCCGCGCTTATTCCGCCTGTTATTCCGCCTGTTATTCCGCCTGTTATTCCGCCTGTTATTCCGCCTGTGACATGATTTTTTGAAGGCTTCTGTCCTTTCCCCGTATTTTGTGTTAATTATTGCCGAGTCGTGGAGTTATTTTTTAAGTTGTTTTTTCTCCAGGACGCATTACTTGGATGATATGGGCGTATTTCCCGTCCGCGCTGGGTCCGTTGGAGGAAATAATTAATGGATGACCTGTTAAACGAATTCCTAACGGAAACCACGGAAAATCTCGCCGTTATCGATGTCGAGCTTGTCAAGTTCGAGAAGAATCCAAACGATAACGAAATTCTCTCCAATATTTTTCGCTTGGTGCACACCATCAAGGGCACCTGCGGGTTCTTGGGCCTGCCGCGTCTTGAGAAAGTCGCCCATGCGGGAGAGGATGTGCTTGGACTGTTTCGGGACGGCAAGCTGGAGGTTACGCCGGAGGCTGTGACCACCATCCTCAAATGCATCGATAGGATCAGGGACCTTCTGGGCGAGCTTGAGGAAACCAGCGAGGAGCCCGAGGGCGACGACGGCGAACTGATCAACGAATTGCGCTCCTATCTCAATATCGATGAGCCGCCCGCCGCGGCGCCCGCGCCTCAAGAGGCCGCATCTGGCGCATCCACCGATACGGGCGTCCCGGTTGGCGAGTCAGGCGCGCCTGTGGCGGCGGAATTGCTTGCCGAGGTCGAGGCCGCTCAGGCCGCCGGCGTCAAGGCGGCGGTCGAAAGGGAAATCGCTACCGAGAACGCCGCTGAAGACGCCGCCCCAGCGGAGGCCCCAGTGGAGGCCCCAGTGGAGGCAAAGGTTCCCGCCGCGCCGAAGAAGGCCGCGCCCGCCGTCAAAAAAAAGGGCGAAGTCAAGGAATCCGCCATCGCCGCCCAGTCCATCCGCGTCAATGTGGATTTGCTTGAAAACCTGATGACCCTGGTCAGCGAGCTGGTGCTGACCCGCAACCAGCTCCTGCAGATGGTGCGCGGCCATGACGACAGTGAATTCCACGTTCCCCTTCAGCGTCTAAGCCACATCACCAGCGACCTTCAGGAAGGGGTGATGAAAACGCGCATGCAGCCCATCGGCAACGCCTGGGCCAAGCTGCCGCGCATCGTCCGCGACCTCTCCGTTGAAACCGGCAAGAAAATCGACCTTCAGATGATCGGCCAGGAAACCGAATTGGACCGCCAGGTCCTGGAGTTGATCAAGGACCCCTTGACCCACATGGTGCGCAATTCCGCCGACCATGGGCTGGAGACGCCCGATGAGCGCCAGCAGGCGGACAAGCCGGAAGTCGGCAAAATCGTTCTTGAGGCTTTCCACGAGGGCGGCCACATCATCATCCGGATCGCCGATGACGGCCGCGGCCTCAACATGGAAAAGATCAGGAATAAGGTTATCGCCAACGGCATGGTCAGCGAAACCGATCTGGCTGCAATGACGGACGAGCAAATCCAGCAGTTTATCCTCAAGCCGGGCTTTTCCACCGCCGAGAAAGTCACCAGCGTTTCCGGCCGCGGCGTCGGCATGGACGTTGTCAGGACGAACATCGAAAAAATCGGCGGCACCATCGAATTCAAATCGGTGGAGGGACGGGGGTCCACCTTCACCATCAAGATTCCGTTGACCCTGGCCATCGTCTCGGCGCTGGTCGTCGAATGCAGCAACGAGCGTTTCGCCATTCCGCAGATCAGCGTTCTGGAGTTGGTGCGCGCTTCCGCTCATTCCGACAACGCCGTTGAAATGATCAATGAATCGCCTGTGTTGCGCTTGCGCAACCGCTTGCTGCCTCTGGTGTCGCTGCATGACCTCCTGAAGCTGGGCGAAAAGAAGGAAGAGCAAGAGGAAGAGCTTTTCATCGTCGTCGCCCAGGTGGGCAGTTACACCTTCGGCATCATCGTCGACAGGGTGTTCGACACCGAGGAAATCGTGGTCAAGCCGGTTTCGCCTATCCTCAGGGACATCAGCTTCTATTCGGGCAACACCATCCTCGGCGACGGCAGCGTCATCATGATCCTCGATCCCAACGGCATCGCCGCCGCCACCGGCCTCAGCGCCGGCGCGGCGGAAACGTCTTCCAAGGAAACCGCCGCCATCGAGCACGGCGAAGAGAAAACCTCCATGCTCATCTTCCGCGCCGGAGGCGCCGAGTTGAGAGCCGTTCCATTGGCCTTGGTCGCGCGGCTCGAGGAAATCGACATGTCGACCACTGAACTTTCCCACGGTCAGGTCGTGGTCCAATACCGTGGTCACCTGATGCCGCTGGTGCCCTTCGCTTCGGAGCACCAATGGAAAACGGAAGGCCGCCAACCTATCCTGGTTTTCACGGAGACCGAGCACTCCATGGGATTGGTGGTGGATGAGATCGTCGACATCGTCGAAGAGCGTCTCAACATTGAGCTGTCCGCTGATCAAGACGGCATCATCGGCAGCGCCGTCCTCGACGGCAAGGCCACGGACGTCATTGACGCCGGCCACTTCCTGACCCAGGCGTTCTCCGATTGGTTCGGTTCCGACGGGCGGAGCGCCAACGCCGAGGCCGCCGACCTTGGCAAGCGCGTGCTGTTGGTGGACGACAGCCCGTTCTTCCGCAACCTCCTGGCGCCGCTTTTGTCGATGGCGGGATATACGGTCACCACGGTTGAAGGCGCCAAGCGGGCCCTTGAGTTCCTTGAGGACGGCGCCGTTTTCGACGTCATCATAAGCGACATTGAAATGCCGGAAATGGATGGCTTCGAATTCGCCGAGACCGTGCGCGAAGACGCCAGATGGCGGGACATCCCCATGGTCGCGCTTTCCTCGCACGCCACCGAGAAGGATTTCGAGCGGGGCCGCGAAGCCGGATATAACGATTACGTGGCCAAGTTCGACCGCGAGGCGCTGGTCAGCACCCTCGCCGACACCGTCGCCGCGGCGACGAGAAAAGACGACACGGCCCTTTGATCAATCGCTAAAGGCAAGCGGCGGTTTTCAAGGTTCTAATAGCGGGCTTTGAGTTATCGCGCGGGCCGCCAACATTTTTTTTTTGAGACTTGCATTAATCCTATGATTTTACACTATTCTTGTTATAAATCAATTTGGATATGTTTGCTCAATAGGATTTGCAACAAAACGTCCCGTCAACACAATAAGCTTTTTTTGCTTGTCGCGGGGGGCCAGAGTATAGGAAACGCACTTCTAAACGGCCCGTTTTATTATTTGGGCGGGGCGCGGTATCAACCTTGGAAATAAAGCAAAGGGTTACGTTACATGAAGACTTGTCTGATTGTTGACGATTCCAAGGTCATTCGCATGGTGGCCCGGAAAATCCTACAGGAACTGGAATTTGAAACGATAGAGGCCGCTGACGGCAAGATCGCCCTGGAGGCGTGCCAAAGCAAGATGCCGGAAGCCGTTCTGCTTGACTGGAATATGCCGGTCATGAGCGGCATTGAATTCCTTAGGGAAATGCGCGCCCTGCCAGGCGGCGATGCGCCGGTTGTGGTTTTCTGCACGACGGAGAACGATATTGAGCACATCCAGGAAGCCATTGAGGCCGGGGCCAATGAATACATTATGAAGCCTTTTGACAGCGAAATCATTCAAGTGAAGTTCGCGCAAGTCGGGCTGCTGTAATATCACCCTCGTGAAAAATGTTGGCCACCAATCTGGAAAGCGCCGTGTCGGAAACATCGAATAATTCCGTGCAAGACCCCATTCGGGTCATGATGGTGGACGACTCCGCGGTCATCCGTGGGCTAATCACCCGGATACTTGAGGCTGACAACACCATAAAAGTCGCCGTTTCGGTGGGGAACGGCGAACTCGCCGTTAAGAATCTTTCCCGCTATGACATTGACGTTATCGTGCTGGACATCGAAATGCCGGTGATGGACGGTTTGACGGCGCTGCCCAAGCTGCTTGAGGTGGACCCGGGCGTTAAAATCATCATGGCCTCCACCTTGACCGAGCGCAACGCCGATATCAGCCTGCGCGCCCTGGAAGCCGGCGCCACGGATTACATCCCCAAGCCGACGTCCTCTCGTGGAATCAGCGCTGAAGGCGATTTCCGCAGGGAGCTGATTGATAAGGTCAAGGCTCTGGGAATGGCGCGCCGGCGCAATAGGACGCTTTCGGAAAAGGACGGACGCGCCAAGGGACCCGTCTTTAAAGCGGCCTCCGTTCAATTGGGGCCGCCGCACGAAAAAATTTCCTTACGCGAACCCGGCAAGGATAAACCCGACGTGCTCGCCATCGGCAGCTCCACGGGCGGTCCACAGGCCCTGTTCTCCTTTCTCGGAGCCCTGAAAAAGGACATCAAGGCGCCCATCCTCATCACCCAGCACATGCCCGCTATGTTCACGGCCATCCTGGCCGAGCACATCAACCGCATGACCGGTTGGCCGTGCAGCGAAGCCAAGGACGGGGAGGCGATCAGGGCCGGACATATCCATGTGGCGCCCGGCGGTTACCATATGACGGTGGCGAACAAGGGTTCGCAACGGGTAATTATCCTTGATCAGGGTCCGCCGGAGAATTTCTGCCGGCCCGCGGTCGATCCGATGTTTCGAAGCGCCGCCAAGGTCTTCGGGTCCCGCGTGATCGGGGTGGTGCTTACCGGAATGGGCTCCGACGGCGCCAAGGGCGGAAAAGAGATCACCCAGGCCGGCGGCACCATTGTCGCCCAGGATGAAAAATCAAGCGTCGTTTGGGGCATGCCCGGCGCGGTGGCGGCGGCGGGAATTTGCAGCGCCGTGCTGCCCCTTGACGAACTTGCGTCCTACGTTATGAAGCATGCTGGCGGTCCCTAGCGATGAAACCGGAAGATTTTGATTTTATCAGCAAGCTCATCAATGAGCAGTCCGGCCTCGTGCTGACCCGGGACAAGGCCTATCTGCTTGAAAGCAGGCTGATGCCGGTGGCCCGCAAGCGTGGCTTGAATGGTCTGGAGGACTTGATCGCCGGCATGCGCGCCCGCGTCGACAAGGAGCTAACCCAGGAAGTGATGGAGGCGATGACCACCAATGAGTCCTTTTTCTTCAGGGACATCAAACCCTTCGAAATTTTCCGCGAAAATATTCTTCCTCATCTTCTTCAATCCCGCGCCGACAAGAAATCCTTCCGAATCTGGTGCGCCGCCGCATCCAGCGGACAGGAGCCCTATTCCCTGGCCATCATCCTCAACGAAGAGGCCTCCAAGCTGGCCGGATGGCGAACTGAAATCGTCGGCACCGACATTTCGGTGGATATTCTTAATAAAGCCAAGGCGGGGCTTTATTCGCAGTTCGAGGTGCAAAGGGGGCTGCCCATCCAGCTTCTTTTGAAATACTTCACCAAGCAGGGAGACATGTGGCAGGCCAACTCTAAGATAGCTTCCATGGTCCAATACAAGGAATACAACCTGTTGGACAGCCTTCTGCCGCTGGGCAAATTCGATGTGGTGTTCTGCCGCAACGTGCTGATTTATTTCGATCAGAAGAACAAAACCAAGGTTCTCGAAGGAATCAGCACTTTGTTGCCCGATGACGGCGTGCTGTTCATGGGCGGCGCCGAAACGGTGTTGGGCATTTCCGATAAATTCAAGCCCGTTTCCGGCCAGCGCGGCGTCTACAGCCTCACCCGGAACGGATAATTATCCCTTTTTATTCATGTTCGCCAACGGGTGCGCCTGCTTGACCAGGCGCTTCAGGCGTTCGTCCAACACGTGGGTGTAGATCTGCGTGGTTGAAATGTCCGCGTGTCCGAGCATTTGCTGAAGCGTGCGCAGGTCGGCGCCATGGGCGAGCAAATGGCTGGCGAAGGAATGGCGCAATACATGGGGCGAGACCCGCGCCGGATCGAGCCCGGCGCTCACCGCCGTTTGCTTCAGCAATTGCCCCAAGCGGGCGCGCGTTAGGTGGCCCGCCTTGGAATTGGAGGGAAACAGCCAAGGCGAAAAACGCCCTTTTTTTTCCGTCCCGGGCGTAAAACGCCGACGCTCCGGCTTGTATGCGTTCAGGGCCTCCGCCGCCATATCGCCAAGGGGAACCATGCGCTCCTTGCCGCCCTTGCCCTTGACGATCAGCACCGAGCCGTCCCGCGATAGCGCCGACAACGGCAGCCCCACCAATTCGGAGGCTCTGAGGCCGGTGGCGTAGAGCGTCTCGAGCAGCGCCGTCAATCTTAACCCTTCGGCGTCCTGGGCTCCCCTTTGGGCTTCCCGCGCCGCCGTGAGAAGCCTGTCCACCTCATCTTCGCTCAGCAGTTTCGGCAAGGGGCGGCCCAGCCTGGGACTGTCAATGGCGGCGCTGGGATCGTCTTCGCGCAAACCTTCCAAAAAAAGAAAGCGAAAAAACTGGCGCAAGGCCGACAGGCGCCGGGCGCTGGTGCTGGGAGCCATTCCCGAGTTGGATAAATGCTTGAGGTAGTCCTTGATGTCGCTTGCGTTCGCCTCCTCGATTGCGCCCCCGTACTTGCCTGAGGCCCCGTATTTGCCTGAGGCCCTGGGCTTGCTTGAGGCCCTGAAGCGGGAGAAGTCCTCAAGGTCGCGGGTATAGGAGTCGATGGTGTTGGGGGGTGCGCCGCGCTCGGCGGCAAGCATCTCCAGAAAGCTTTCCACGCGCCGGGGCGTGAGTTTCTCACGCATTTTTCGGGGGTTACTGGGCCATGGCCAGCGCCGCTTCCACCGCCAGCGCGCGGGCCTCGGTTTCCAGACCGGCGGCGATGAGGGCGCTCAATACCTGCCTTAAGGTCACGGGATTGGCTTGCGTCGGCCCGCCCTTGCCCAGCGCCAGCAGGGAAACCAGAACCGTCTCGCCCAACCGCTCTTCGCCGACTGAGATTTCAGCCACCTCCAAGGATTTGCCCATTTGCTCCTCGATGGCGGCGATTTGCGTTGTCTCCACGTCAACGCCCAGTTCGTCCTCGCCGAACATGACCCGGGTTGCTTTCACCAGAGGCTCATTGTCGACGATAACTTCCGTCGCCTTCACAAGGCGGTTCCAGAGCGCCGGATTTGGCATCGCCATCATTGTGCGTCCCGGAGCGTCCATCAAGGCGTTCCAGAGCCTGGACGGGACATGTTCGCCCAGGGTTTCAAAGAGGCTGTAAAGCATTTCAGCGCGCTTCTTGCCGCCGTCCTTTTCTTTCACGGCTTCCCACCAGGCATACAGTTTGTCCGTGCTCCAGTCCTTGGCTCCGTCCAAACCGGCAAGCCGCGCCACCGGTAAAAGGGTAATAAGCGCGGCTTTGGACTCCTTGTTGAACATGGCGTTTTCCCGCAACATGGAAAGCCAGGAGGCAATGCTTTCACGGTTATCTCCGATCAGCAGGGCGCGCACGGCCTCGGGCGCGAACCACACCAATTCGCGGGATATGGGGATGCGCTTGAGCACCGGCAGGAACACCCTGGCGATGGACCCGTATTGGCCCTCTAGGCGGGCGATCTCCAAGGCGCGCGCCACCACTTCGGCCTGCGCCGTCGGCACCGTTTGAACCAACGACGCCCGATAAAGCAAAGCGCGGCTTATGGAGCCGCCCTCGGTTTCCGCCTTGGACAGGGGATTGGCCATGTCTTCTTTGGTGAACGAGACGCTGGAATAGAGCTGGCGCAGGACGTCGGTGGGCAAGGCGCCGGTGGCCTCGGCCCGTTCCGCCGCTTTCAGGCGCAGCTCGACGGAGGTGTTGGGGCTGACGGCGATGGCGCTCAATACGCCCGGATGGCTGGATGAAAGAACGTCCGCCGGCATGGACGTCTTGGCGGTTCGCGCCATGGTCAGATGCAGCGGCGAAGGATCAGGCAGGCTCTCGATGGTCGTTCTCTCACCGTTGATCAACGCCTCGGCGAGATTAAGAAAAACAACGTCCTTTTCGCCCAACTCGCGAAGCAGAGCGAGGCCAAGGCGCGCCTTCTGCTTCTCCCCCGCCAAGATCTGGCAAAAGATAAACGCCTTCTGCCAGTAATCATTGCTCCCTGGGCCGCCCAGGTTAATTCGCTCCGCCGCCAAGGCGCAGGCGCGGGCGTTGTCGTTGGCGAGGAAACGGGCGTCGGCCTCGATGCGGACAAGCGGTTCATTCTGATAGCGGTCCGGCGTCGCGTTGAGGAGAACGCTGACGCCCGCATGGTCCCCCATGTCGGCAAGAAGAGTCGCGCGAAGCGCCACCAGATGACCGCTTTGGCCTACGCCTTTGGGCGGCGTGGCGGCGGTCAGCAACAGACGGCGCATAAGGTTGCGCATGGTCGGCGAGGCGGCGCTCACCGGAAGGCGCGGAAGCAACGAATCAACCATGGCGCGGCTGGCGCCGGTCCACATGGCGGCGCCAAAAGAGCCTTCTTCAACGCTTAACGCGCCGGCCGCGTCCGGCTCAATATTTTGAAGGGAGTCCACCTGGATCGCCTTGCCGGACTGTTTGGGCAAGACGGCCTTGAGCGGATCATTCAGCCTGGTGGGCGGCGTCATCATGGCGGGCCGTGGAGCGAACGGCTCTCCCGTCTGGCCCGTCTGGCCCGTCTGGCCCGTCTGGCCCACCTGGCTCGTCTGGCCGACGGCCGGCGGTTTCGTTTGCAATTGAGGCCTGAGATTATTGGGCGGCGCCAAGCGTATGGGGCCGCTCTCGCGGTAATCGCCCTGGGCGAAGCTTTGAGAGGTCAGGATTGCGTAAAACGCAAAGACGGCGATGATAAGGGCGCTAACGCGGGAAGCGGTCATTGGGCAATACTTTCTCTATCTTGGTTGACGGAGGGGGCATATCCCAGGTGGCGAGGAAACCCATGCCGCCGACGATCAGAAGAAGAATGACGAAAAAAACAAATTTCAAAAATATTTTCATTAAAAAAAACCTGATTTGCGAATTCACTTGGCCGTATCTTATCCTTAAATCTAGGATATTTTCTTATGGGTAAGAAACGTTTCGTCTTGACGACAGCCCGTGGTCTTTATGGTAGGTTTCAAACTATGGCTATTTTTCGGCATAGTATAGGCCCTTATAGGCGATTTCTACGCTTCAACGCCTATGGCGGCAAGCCGTTTTACGGCTCTTTCCCCCAACTTTTGTCAGAAAGGGATATCTCATGGCCACGGCCATTCCTCTCAGCAAGTCAATTGTTTTGATCGGCCTCATGGGGGCCGGCAAGACCAGCGTCGGCCGCCGGCTGGGAAAACGGCTCGACCTGCCCTTTGCCGACGCCGACAAAGAAGTGGTCATCGCCGCCGGTTGCTCCATCGACGATATCTTCGAACTCTATGGCGAGTCGGCGTTCCGCGAGTTGGAGAGGCGGGTCATCGGCAGGCTTATCAACGGCGAACAGAAAATACTGGCCACCGGCGGCGGCGCCTTCATGGATGCGGAAGTCCGCGCCCTGATCAAAAACAAGGGGGTTTCCATTTGGCTGCGCGCCGATCTGGAGCTTCTTTCCCGGCGCACCCAGGGCCGCGGCGGACGGCCGCTGCTGGCCAACGACGACCCCAGCGCCACGCTCAGAAAGCTCATGGACAAACGCTATCCCGTTTACGCCGAAGCCGACATCATCATCGACGGCAGGAACGAAACCCCGGCTGAGACCACCAAGCGCGCCGTCGAGGCCATCGCCGCCAACCTGACGAAAGGCCCGCAATGAACCCCGATGCGAAAGAAGACAGCTTGAGGGTGGATTTGGGCGCACGCGCCTACGACATCGTCGTCGGCAGCGGCCTGCTGGCCGAGGCGGGACGGCGGATGGCTCCGCTTCTCAAGAAAAAGGACGTGGTGGTCGTCACCGACGCCACCGTCGCCGAATTGCGCCTTCAGGCCTTGGAGGACTCTCTCGATGACGCCGGGGTCAGGCATTCCAGCATCGTCCTTCCCCCAGGCGAGCGGACCAAGGACTTCGCCCATCTGCAAGAATTGACGGAGGGGCTGCTGGCGCGCGGCGTCGAGCGGTCCACCACCCTTGTGGCGCTGGGCGGCGGGGTGATCGGCGACATCACCGGATTCGCCGCCGCCATCACCTTGCGCGGCCTTCCCTTCGTACAGATTCCGACGACCCTGCTGGCCCAGGTGGACAGCGCGGTGGGCGGCAAGACCGGCATTAACGCGCCTCAGGGGAAAAACCTGATCGGCGCCTTTCACCAGCCGATCCTGGTGCTGGCCGACCTGGCGGCGCTGGATACGCTTGATCCGCGCCAGTTGCTGGCCGGTTACGCCGAGGTCGTTAAATACGGCCTGATCAACGACGCCGGTTTTTTCTCATGGCTTGAGGACAACGGCCAGGCGCTGCTTGCAGGCGGGGGCAGGGGCGGCGCCGCGGCCAGACGCCGCGCCGTTATCACAAGCTGCGCCGCCAAGGCGGCCATCGTCGCCGAGGACGAACTGGAGGCGGGCCGCCGCGCCCTGCTCAATCTGGGCCACACCTTCGGCCACGCCCTGGAGGCCGAAACCGGCTATTCAGAAACCCTGCTGCACGGCGAGGCCGTGGCCTTGGGGATGGGCTTGGCCTTCGATCTTTCGGCGCGCCTGGGGCTGTGTCCGCTTGAAGACGCCGAACGGGCGCGCCGCCACCTGCAGGCGGTGGGCCTGCCGGTGCGCCTGAACGAAATCGCCGCGCCCTCATGGACGGCGGACGGCCTGATGGCGCACATTGAGAAGGACAAGAAGGTCAAGGACGGCAAGCCGGCCTTCATCCTGGCCCGCGGCGTCGGCCGCGCCTTCATCACCCAAGACGTCAACCCCGGCGACGTCCGCGCCTTGCTGCAAGACGCCCTAGTGGATAGAATCTAACATATAGCGCCCATACGACGGCTTCCCAAGTTCGCCCGGTTAGGCGCTCGATGCGCGCTATATGTTAGATTCTATCAACTTACACACAACTCTTAAGGAATAGCCATGTTGGCCACTTTGATCGCCATCGCCGTTTTGTTGTTTTTGTCGGCCTTTTTTTCCGGCTCCGAGACGGCCTTGACCGCCGCCTCGCGGCCCCTGATGCACCAATTGGAGCAGGACGGAAACATGCGCGCCGCCATCGTCAACCGCCTGCGCCAGCAAAAGGAGCGGCTCATCGGCGCCATCCTTCTCGGCAACAATCTGGTGAACATCCTGGCCTCGGCCCTGGCCACCAGCGTCCTGATCGGCCTTTACGGCGAGGCCGGGGTGGTCTACGCCACCCTCGCCATGACCGTTCTGGTGCTGATCTTTTCGGAAATCCTGCCCAAGACCTACGCCTTTAAAAGGGCCAACAACATGGCCCTGGCCATCGCTCCGTTGGTCAACGCCATCGTCTTGGTGCTGGCGCCGGTGACCGCCGCCCTGAATATGCTGGTGCGCGGCCTGTTCGCCCTGTTCAGGGTCGATTTCAAGGAGGACGAGGCGCAAGAACCCGCCGAGGGGGAATTGCGCGGCGCCATCGATCTCCATGATGGAGAAGGCCGCATCGTCCGCCACGAACGGGCCATGCTCAGGAGCGTGCTTGACCTGGACGACGTGCACGTCAGCGAGATCATGGCGCACCGCAAGAACGTGGCCATGATCAACGCCGACCTGCCGGTGGAAACCGTGGTCGCCATGGTGTCCGAAAGCCCCTACACCCGCATTCCCCTGTGGCGCGGCCAGCCGGACAATATCGTCGGCGTCCTTCACGCCAAGGCGCTGCTGCGGGCGTTTCAGGCGGGGGCCGGGAAGCGGGCGCCGCTGGAAGTGGTGGCGCTGGCGGCGAAGCCTTGGTTTATCCCTGAATCAACGACCCTCTTGGACCAGCTCCACGCTTTCCGCCGCCGCCGCCAGCATTTCGCCTTGATGGTGGACGAATACGGCAGCCTCATGGGCATCGTCACCCTTGAGGACATCCTTGAGGAAATCGTCGGCGAAATCTCCGACGAGCACGACGTCGCCGCAACCGGCGTCAAGCCCGAGCCCGGCGGCGCCTATATGGTTGACGGCAGCGTCACCATCCGCGATTTGAACCGCCAGTTCGACTGGGATCTTCCCGACAAGGACGCGGCCACCGTCGCCGGATTGATTCTTCTTGAATCGCGCCGAATTCCCGAAGTCGGCCAAGCCTTCATGTTCCACGACTTCCGCTTCGAGATTTTGCGCCGGGTGCGCCACCAGATCACCTCCGTGCGCATCACCCCGCCGAAAGAGAGCGGGGAAACGCCGAAACCGGATAAGCCCGAGACGTCCCTTTAATTCTTCAACCCGGCTTCCCACATATTAAGAGCGCATCTATTTATTTCGAAATCGTCATTCCCGCGCAGGCGGAAAGTTCTTCAATATGTTATGGATGCCCGCCTGCGCGGGCATGACGAAAAATTTAGGCGCCCTTAAGTCAAATGTTTTTCTATTTGTTGGTTGTAGGAGTCATGTAAATGCTGCGTCACATCATGCCGGACATCGTAAAGCGGCAAAAAATATGCTCCCTGCCGGGAACGGCCACCGCCTTTGACGCCGCCCGCGCCATGCAGAAAGCCAACGTCGCCGCCGTCATCGTCGTTGACGGCGAAGGCAAGCTTCAGGGCATCGTCACCGAGCGCGACCTTACGCGCCGCGTCATGGCCAAGGACCTGGACGCCAAGAAGGCCGCCCTCAGCGGCGTCATGACCAAGAACCCGGACACCCTGGCCCCCAGCGACACGGCGCGGGACGCGCTGGAGCTCATGCGCACCCGCAGCTACCGCCACCTGCCGGTGAAGGAGAACGGCCGGGTGACGGCCGTGGTCTCGGTGCGCGACCTCTACGACGCCATCAAGAAGGACCTGGAGGAAGACATCCAGGAAACCAAGGACTTCGTCTTCAACGACCGCTACAGCGCCACCCACTAGGCCATGAGGGGGGGGAGCAGGGGGCGTTCATGGCGGGTTTAAGGAAAAAGGACGCGCCCTATGTGGATCCCCTTGACCGGGCCAGTGCCGGGCCAGGACCGGGGACGACGGAGACGCGGGTCCCGCGAAAAAAACAGTCAAAAAGCCTTCGGGCCTGTTCGACTTGTCGTCGCCTGTTGGACCCAATGCGCACAACAAACCCAAGGACGTGGCGCGGGTCGACGCCGCCCTCGGAGGAACCGGGAACATGGCGCCGCCCGCAAGCGGCGCCGGGCCGTCGAGCAAACTCACCGCGCCCTTGGAGCGGACCATCAAGCGCTTCCAGAAAAACCGCGGCCTCAAGCCCGGCGGCTTGCTCAATCCCAAAGGACCCACCATCCGAAAATTAGAGGGCGAGGGCGGCTTCGCCGGCAAGGGCAAGGCCGAGGTGACGGACCTCTTGGGCCAAATGGAGGACAACGCGCCCAAGGCGGCGGGCGTCTTGCGCAATCAACTGGCGCAAAAACTCGACCCCGCCAACCGCGGCCTGCTCTTCGCCAGCGCCGCCATCCGCCGCATGGCCGAGGACGACGATAGTCCGAATGACAAACCAGAAGCTGAAATTAAAGCAAAAAAACAGGAAATCGAGGAGTTGAAAGCCAAAAAAGGCGGTTCCGGCATTGATGGGTCGCTTCCTATTTTTAAGCGTCCTAACAATCCGATGGACGCCTTAAGAAAAATCATTGATCTCGCGTTTTGGGTAAACAAGCAGCAAGGGCGACAAAGAAAAGATTTGGATGATTTCGATGCAGTTAAGGCTCAAATCGCGAAACTTGAGGCGGAGATCAAGGCGCTTGAAACGAAAGTGGACGAACTAAAGGAAAGGAAAAAAGAGAGGAAAGGCATGCTGTCCCGGTCTCGGAATCATACGATTACTGCTTAAAAAACCCTCCCCAAAAGTGATCTCTACGGATCGGTTTCATGTGGCTTTTTCCTGATCTTCG
>CAJXGZ010000015.1 GCA_913053795.1 uncultured Rhodospirillales bacterium
CCCCGGATGATAGTCAATCTGGCGACCCTCACCGGCGCCATCATCATTTGCCTCGGCAACGAAAAGGCGGGCCTGTTCTCAAACAACGACGCCCTCGCCAAGCGCCTGGCCGAGGCCGGCGACAAAGTCGGCGAGAAGCTATGGCGGCTGCCGCTGGGCGAGGAATACGACAAAATGCTCAAGTCCGACATCGCCGACATGAAAAACATCAGCGGCGGCCGCGGCGCGGGCAGCATCACCGCCGCCCAGTTCCTTAAGCGCTTCGTCGAAAAGACGCCGTGGGCGCATCTGGATATCGCCGGAGTGGCCTGGCGCTCCAAGGGCAAGGCGACAACGCCCAAGGGGGCGGCCGGGTTTGGCGTGCGCCTGCTGGACCGCCTGGTCGCCGATCACTACGAAAGCTAGTACGGTACAGATGACCCAGGTCGCCTTCTACCACCTGCAAAAATGGCCGCTGGAGACGGCGTTGCCGAAGCTGCTGGAGAAAACCCTGGAAGCGGGAAAACGCGCCGTGATCATGGCCTCGACGCCCGAGCGGGTGGAGGCGCTGAATGCGTTGCTTTGGACCTATCGCCAGGATTCATGGCTGCCCCACGGCTCCGCCAAGGACGGCGAGGCCGAGGATCAACCGGTGTGGCTCACCGAAAGGGACGAGAACCCCAACCAGGCGTCTTTTTTGTTTCTCACCGACGGCGCCCGTTCGGAGCATTTAGGCGAATTCGAGCGCTGCTTCGAGCTGTTTGACGGCAACGACGAAGAGGCCAAACAAGCGGCCCGTCAACGCTGGAAGGATTACGAAGCCGCCGGCCACGACCTCGCCTACTGGCGTCAAACGGACGTCGGCGGCTGGGAACAAGGGGGGGATGAGCAAAAAGCAAATGAGTAGGTTTTATGAGTTTTTTGCTGGGGGCGGCATGGTTCGGATGGGACTCGGACCGAAATGGACCTGCTTGTTCGCTAACGATTTTGATCATAAGAAAAGCCGCAGCTACAACCGGAACTGGGGTGGCGGCGTTCTTAAAACATCGGACATTAAAAATATTAAAACCTCCGACTTGCCCGGCCAAAGCGATTTGGTTTGGGCGTCGTTCCCCTGTCAGGACCTATCGCTCGCCGGAGGGGGCGCGGGCTTAAAGGGAGGCCGCTCAGGCGTGTTTTGGCCATTCTGGGGCCTTATGAAGAACCTGATCGATGAAGGCAAAGCCCCTCAAATAATTGCTCTTGAGAATGTCTGCGGAACGCTCACGTCTCATGGCGGCAAGGATTTCGCCGCCATTTGCACGGCGCTTAACAATGGCGGGTACCGGTGCGGCGCCGTGGTTATTGACGCCGCCCTGTTTACGCCGCAATCCCGGCCTCGCCTGTTTATCATCGCCCTGCGCAATGATTTGGATTCGCCACTGAATTTGTTTGACCATGGGCCATCGCCAAAATGGCATACGCGCGCCCTGAAAGCCGCACATGAAAAACTGCCGCCGAAGGTGAAAGACAATTGGCTTTGGTGGGCCATCCCCGAGCCGCCGGTGCGCAAAATCCGCTTTGCGGATTTGATGGAGGATGATCCGGCAAGCGTTGATTGGCGCACACAGGAACAAACCCGGCGTTTAATTTCAATGATGAGCGATGTGAACCTCGCCAAGCTGCGGGACGCCAAAAAGGCGGGACGCCGAATGGTCGGCGCCGTTTACAGGCGCACGCGCCGTGACGGGAACGGGTTCAAGGTGCAGCGGGCGGAGGTCAGATTCGACGGCATGGCTGGTTGTTTGCGTACGCCGGCGGGCGGCTCAAGCCGGCAGCTTATCATGGTTGTCGATGGAAAAACCGTGAAATCCCGGTTGATCTCCAGCCGTGAGACCGCCCGCCTCATGGGGCTGCCGGACGCCTACGAGCTGCCGAAAAACTATAATGAAGCGTACCACCTGACAGGCGATGGCGTCGTCGTCCCCGTCGTGCGTCACCTGGCGGCGCATGTCTTCGAGCCAATTCTTTCGCATAACGCCTGCCGCGGGCGTGAAGCCGCGTGACCGTTATTTTCTGCCCATGAAACACGGCCTTCCATTGACATTGGGACAATTTTGTCCTATTTCTGTTTGGTGACGCATCAACGGCAATGAGTTCCTTAGACGGGTCAGGAAGGCGGGGCGGAGGAACGGGGTGGGCGTGCTGTTCGAGAAGCGTCACGGCAAGGGCAGTCACGGGACCCTGCGCTACGGGAATTGCAAGACCATTCTCAAGGATCGCAAGAAGGAGATCGGGCCTGGCTTGCTGGTGGTGATGTTGAAGCAATTGGGCCTAAACCGGGACGACATTTGAAGGTGATGAAATGGAAGCCACGCTGTTCGCCTATCCGGCCGTTCTCGAGGATGATTCTTCGGGGCGGTTGCTTGTGCGCTTTCCCGATTTGCCGGAGGCTCTGACCGACGGCGCCGACGTGGAAGAGGCTTTGCTGGAAGCCGCTGATTGCTTGTCCGAGGCTCTGATGTCCAGGATCGCCGACGGCGAGTCCATCCCCGAGCCCTCGCCCGTCAAGGACGGCCAGCGTCAAGTGGTCCCGGACCCCACGGTGGCCCTTAAGGCGGCTGTTTACATGGTCTCCCGCGAGCAGGGAATCTCCGCCGCTGAACTGGCCCGGCGCCTCGGCGTCGACCATAAGGAAGCGCGGCGCCTGCTGGACCCGCGCCACGCCTCAAAGGCGCCACGGCTGGCCGAAGCCTTGAAAGCCATGGGACACGCCGTCGCCATGACCGTCCACGACACGTCAAGCCCGAAAACCCTGCTGCCCCACCCGGTCGCGGGCTCGGGCCGTTAAAACGCGAGGGTGCGGACGGGCGTCTACCCCTCCAGCGCCTCCAGCGCCGCTAGCCAGGTTTGTTCCGTCTTTTCGATGTCTTTTTTGAGTTTTCCGAGTTTGACGCCCAGGTCTTGCAGTTGGCGGGTGGAGCCTTGGAGGATTTCCGGGTCGGCCAGTTTGGCTTCCAGCTCCGCCTTTTGTTTGTTGAGGTTTTCCAGGCGTTTTTCGGCAGTCCTAGCGGCTTTTCTTAAATTCGCGGCGCCGGCGCGGGCTTGGGCGCGTTGGCGGCGCCCTTCCTTGCGGTTGGCGGTGGATTTCCCGCCGCGCAAGTCGCGGCGGCTCTTGCGGCGTTTTTCCAAAAGCAGCTTGCGGTAGTCGGCGAGATCGCCGTCGAAAGGTTTGCACGTCCCGCCGTCCACCAGCCACAGGCGGTCGCTCACCAGTTCGATCAGGTGGGGATCGTGGCTGACCAGAACCACGGCGCCTGAGAAATCGTTGAGGGCGTGGACCAGGGCCTCGCGGGCGTCCACGTCCAGGTGGTTGGTGGGCTCGTCCAGCAGTAAAATGTGAGGCGCGTCGCGGCTCATGAGGGCGAACAGCAGGCGCGCCTTTTCGCCGCCGGAGAGGTTGGCGGCCATGGTGTCGGCGCGGTTCTGGATAAAGCCGAAGCGTCCCAGGTGGGCGCGCACCTTGGACTCAGGCGCCTCCATGATCCGCGCCATGTGCTGGTAGGGGGTTTCGTCGGCGTGCAGCTCCTCGGCCTGGTGTTGGGCGAAAAAGCCCACCTTGAGGCCGCCGTGGCGGGTCGTCTTGCCGGACAAAGACTCAAGGCGTCCGGCCAGCAGCTTGACCAGGGTCGACTTGCCGTTGCCGTTGGCCCCCAAGAGGGCGATGCGGTCGTCCATGTCGATGCGTAAGCTTAGGCCCTTCAGCACCGGTTCTCCGGGCGCGTAGCCGACAGCGGCGTTGTCCATGGCGATCAGCGGCGGCGGCAGCTCCTTGGGCTGGGGGAATTGGAAAACGGTGGTCTTGTCCTCCATCACCGAGGCGATGGGCTCCATGCGGGCCAGCATCTTGAGGCGGCTCTGGGCTTGGCGGGCCTTGGTCGCCTTGTAGCGGAAGCGATTGACGAAGGATTCGATGTGCTTGCGCTCGGCCTCCTGTTTGTCGCGCATTCTGGCCTGTTGAACCAGGCGCTCGCGCCGCGTCCGCTCGAAGCGGTCGTAGTTGCCGGAATAGCGGGTCAGCTTGCCGTTTTCCAAGTGGATGACGCTGTCGACGGCCTTGTTCAGCAACGCCCGGTCGTGGCTGATGATCAACAGGGTTCCCTTCCAAGACGCCAGATAACTCTCCAGCCACAAGGCGGCCTCCAGGTCCAGGTGGTTGGTGGGCTCGTCCAGCAGCAACAAGTCGGCGCGGGCGAACAGGGCGGCGGCCAGGGCCACGCGCATGCGCCAGCCGCCGGAGAATTCAGCGCACGGCCTTTGTTGGGCGTCCTCGTCGAATCCAAGGCCGGCGAGAATGGCGGCGGCGCGCGCCGGGGCCGCATGGGCCTCCATGTCGGCGAGCCGCGTGTGAATCTCGGAAATGCGCCCGGCGTCGGCGGCGGTTTCGGATTCCTTGAGCAGTTGGGCGCGCTCGGCGTCGGCGGCCAGCACCGTTTCAAGCAGGCTTTCCGGTCCGCCCGGAGCCTCCTGGGCGACGCCGCCGATGCGCACGCCCTTGCGCACGTTGACGGCGCCGTCGTCGGCGTGCAGCTCAGCCCTAATGAGCCCGAAGAGGGTGGTTTTCCCTGAGCCGTTGCGTCCCACCAGCCCCACCTTGTGGCCGGCGGGAACGGAAACGCCAGCCCCTTCGAACAGGGTTCGCCCGGCAATGCGATAGGTGAGGTTCTTGATATGAAGCATGGGGCGCGTGATAGCATGTCAAAGCAGTCCTGTCAGGTTCCGCTTGCCTCTTGGCGCGCGGCCCTATACAAGGCCCTCGATTCATCACAATTTTTTAGAGTTTCGGAGAGTTTGGCCCCATGGCTATAGAAAGAACCCTGTCCATCATCAAACCGGACGCCACCAAGCGCAACATCACCGGCAAAATCAACGCCATGATCGAGGAGGCGGGCTTGCGCATCATCGCCCAAAATCTCACCCGCTTGTCGCGCAAGCAGGCCGAAACGTTCTACGCCGTCCATAGCGAACGCCCTTTCTTCCAAGACCTGGTGGCGTACATGATCTCGGAGCCGGTGGTGACGCAGGTGCTGGAGGGCGAGAACGCCATCGCCGCCTACCGCGAGCTGATGGGGGCCACCGACCCGGGCGAAGCCGCCGAAGGAACCATCCGCAAGGCCTACGGAATCGATAAGCAGGAGAACTCCTTGCACGGCTCGGATTCGTTCGAGAACGCCGCTCTGGAAATCAGCTACTTCTTCGCTGGGAAGGAAATCTTCAGCTAAAAAAGTCCGGGCCGCGAAAAACGGCCAGGATATTGAGTCTGGAGGACGATGGTTGAAAACCATCAACCCTTTATTGAGGGTTATGGCGGATCATTGCTGCATGCTGTTACAATGACCGCCATGGAAATTCGCCGGCTCTAAGATCATGAACCGTCTAACCAAATACATTTTCAAGCAGCTTTTCACCGGGATGGTCCTCACCACCCTGGTTTTGACCTGCATCATCTGGCTGTCCCAGTCTCTGCGATTCATTGAAATGATCGTTAATCGCGGACTGACCACGGGCGACTTCTTTTACCTGACGATGCTGTTGCTTCCCAATTTCCTGACGGTCATTCTGCCCATCGCGTTGTTTGTGTCCGTTATGTTCGTTTACAGCAAGCTCATATCCGATCGTGAGCTCGTCGTCATGCGGGCCTCGGGGCTCAGTCAGATCGCCCTCGCCAAACCCGCTATTATCCTCGCTTTTTTCGTTGTGTTGTGCGCATACGCCCTTAATCTTTTTCTGGTCCCCCAGTCCTACAAAATGTTCCGCGAAATGCAATGGAACATCCGCTACAGCTACGCTCACATCTTGCTTCAGGAAGGAGCCTTCAACACCATCTCCTCCGGCGTCACGGTTTACGTGCGCGAACGCACCAAGGACGGCCAACTTCTCGGCGTCCTGGTGCATGATCAGCGCAACCCCCTGAAGCCTTACAGCCTTCTCGCCGAGCGCGGGGCCATGATCGAAAACGAAAAAAGCGCCCGCGTCGCCTTGTTCAACGGCAACCGCCAGGAGATGGATGCGAAAACCAATCAGTTGTCCATCTTGTACTTCGACCGTTACATCTTCGACATGACCCCAGCCAGAAAAAGGGGCGGAGCCCGCCATCGCGAGCCACGCGAAAGAATGCTTGGCGAATTACTCAACGTTAGAAACGATAAAACCGTGGCTAAAAGGCAATATGGCAAGCATATCGCCGAGGCTCACAAACGCTTGGCCTCGCCGTTGTTCAGCCTTGGATTCACCCTGGCCGCTTTGGCGTTCCTTCTTTCCGGCAGCTTCTCTCGGCGCAATCAAATGACGCGCGTGTTGCTGGCGGTGGGCATTATGGTCGGCATTCAGGTGGGAGCCTTGGGGTTGGATAATCTGGTGGCGAAGAATATGTCTTTGGTTCCCCTGATGTACGTTTACGCCGTCCTGCCCATCATCTTAGGATACCATTACATGGTGAGGATGCCCAAGCGGCGCGAAACACCCCCGGAACTGAAAGAAATCGGCGCTTCTTAGCCGGGAATAGCCCGGTTATGATAAAAATCGAAAAAAGCGCCCGGCGCCAAAAGTTAATAAAATCTTAATGCTTTTTCGGTTAAAACGTTTAGACAGAGAAATAATCAATATTGCTTCCATTTTCACTCCGTATTAGGTATATTTTCGAATCTTTAGCCTTCCAGTAGGGGTAAAAAGGGATTCCCTAAAAAGGCCATAATTTTACTGCTGACTGGGCAAACTTAAAAACTGGGAGCACGTTCATTGCGCCTATCGACTACCTTGTCGGTTTATATCGGCCGCTACTTTTTTTTAAGTTTTGCGGCGCTCTTCGTCATGTTCTTGTTGTTGATTCTTCTCTTCGACACCATTGAACTTCTGCGCCGCACCTCGACGAAGCCCGACGTCAACTTTTCCATTGTCTTAAATATGGCGTTGATGAAGCTTCCCAACATGGGTCAAAAGACATTTCCCTTCGCTGTTCTGTTCGGCGGCATGCTGGCTTTCTGGCGGCTAACGCGCCATCACGAACTGGTGGTGGCCAGAGCGGCCGGCGTTTCCGTGTGGCAGTTTTTGTTTCCTGTTTTGGCCATCGCGTTTCTGCTCGGCTTGGTGAAAGTCATGGCCTTCAACCCCCTCGCCTCGGCCACCCTGTCTCGCTTCGAACAACTGGAGGCGATCCACCTGAGGGGACAAAGAAGTTTGCTGGCCCTTTCGTCTACTGGCCTGTGGCTGCGTCAAGCCACCGAGAAAAATCAGGCCGTGGTGCATTCTGAAAGCGTCCTGCAACAGGGAACCGATGTTGAATTGCGCGGCGTCGTCGTCTTCCAATATGAAGGAAATGACCGCTTCACGGGCCGTATTGACGCCAAATATGCGCGTCTTGAGGACGGCTTTTGGCACATGCGCGACGCTTGGGTTCATAGCCCCGATAAGAAGTCCAAATATGAAAAGGAATACTGGCTGGAAACCGACCTTACCTTGGGCTCCATTCAGGACAGTTTTGCGCCGCCGGAAACCATGTCGTTTTGGAGCCTCCCAAGTTTTATCAAAGGGCTGGAAGCGGCCGGTTTTTCGGCGGTTCGGCACCGGCTTTATTGGCATTCCCTTCTGGCCGCGCCCTTGCTAATGTTCGCGATGGTGCTTATCGCCGCCACCTTTACACTGCGTCATGCGCGCCGTGGCGGGACGGTGTTCATTATTTCGGGCGGCGTCTTGACGGGCTTCATATTGTATTTTTTCTCCGATGTCGTTTTCGCGCTGGGACTGTCCGACAGCATTCCCGTCGTTCTCGCCGCCTGGGCGCCATCCGGGGTTAGCACCCTTTTGGGACTAGCCATGTTGTTGCACTTGGAAGATGGATGAGGCGCGCCATGAATCCGATTGCGGCAATCATTGTTATTATCGGCTTTTGGGCGCTGATCCTTACGCGTCCGGGTTTTGCCCTCGCCCAAGACGCGCCAAGCGCGGACGCGCCCGGCCAAGACGCACCCGGCAAGTCCAGCGGCGATGTTCCTGACGAGACGAAGGGCGGGGCGCCGGATGAAGGCATTCCCATCGAGTTAACCGCCGATGAAGTGAAATTCGACCGTAAAAAACGCATCGTCACCGCAACGGGAAACATCGTGATCACCAGCGAGAACCGCACCCTTTACGCCGATTCCGTCAGTTTCAACCAGAATACCGACGTTATGTCGGCGAGAGGGAACGTCACCCTTGTGGAGCCCGGTGGAGAGGTGTTGTTCGGTGAATATATGGAGTTGACCAGCGATATGAAGGACGGTTTCGTAGAGAATCTGGCGATCCTTCTCAAGGACCGCTCCCGTCTTGCCGCCAACGACGCCCAGCGGACCAACGCCACCCGATTGGAGATGAACAAGGCGGTCTATTCCCCCTGTAAACTTTGCGAGAAGGATCCAACCAAGCCGCCGCTGTGGCAACTCAAGGCGGTGAAGGTTGTTCACGACAAAACCACCAAGAAGATAAAATATTACGACGCTTGGTTGGAAGTCGCCGGCATACCCGTTCTTTACACGCCCTACCTTTCCCACGCGGATTCAACCGTTAAACGCCAAAGCGGCTTCCTCGCGCCGGGATTCGGCGGCTCATCGGGCTTGGGTCCTGTCGTGAGCCTTCCTTATTTCTACGCCATCGACGACCAAAGGGACTTCACGATTACGCCGATGATCACCTATGATGAAGGTCCGGTGTTGATCGGTGAATACCGCCAACTCATGACCTATGGCGAATTAAAGGGAAGAGGAAGCATTACCAGGGATTCCGACGGCGACACGCGTGGCCATATAGGCGCCAAGGGACGTTTCAACATAGACGACACATGGCGCTGGGGGTTCGACGCCAACCGCGCCATCGGCGAAACGTATATGCGCCGTTACGGTTTCGCAAAAGACAACACGCTCCCCGCCTCCAGCAATTCGCTGACCTCTCAATTATTCGCCGAGGGCTTTCGCGGGCGCAATTACATGGCGTTTAACTCTTACGTTTTCCAGGGCATCAAGGACGGCGGCAAAAGCGGAACCATTCCCTACGTCTTTCCCATGCTCGGCTATAACTATGTGGGTCAACCCGACAAATTGGGAGGCCGAACCAGCCTGGACGTCGACTTGCAAGCCTTAACGCGAACCAATGGCGTGGACAGCCGACGGTTTTCTTTAAAGGGCGGCTGGCAGGCGCCCTTTACGGGACCGCTCGGGGATCAGTACACGCTGTCGGCGTCTCTGAGAGGCGACATCTATCACGTTAACGGCTTGGTGAGAGAAAATACCGAAAAAAAATTCGACGGATTTAAGGGGCGCGTCTTGCCCGAGATAAGGCTTGATTGGCGCTATCCCTTTGTCAGGAATGAAGGCGGCACCCACCAGATCATAGAACCCCTTATTTCGGCGATCTACAGCCCCTATGGCGGCAATCTAGAAAAAATTCCCAACGAGGACAGCTTGGATTTTGAGTTCGACGACACCAGCTTGTTCAGTTCCAGCCGGTACGCAGGCATAGATAGGGTCGAAGGCGGTCCACGCTTCAATTACGGCCTTAAATGGGGCCTTTACGGAAAAGGCGGCGGCAGCTCCTCCTTTGTCATCGGGCAAAGCTTCCGGGTGCGGCGAGACGGCAACTTGCCGCTTGATTCAGGCCTGGTGGATAATTTTTCGGATATCGTCGCCAAGCTTGACGTTTCTCCTGGAAAATACCTGAACCTTCTCTACCGCACCCGCATCGATAAGGACGATTATAAGCTTCGGCGTAGCGAGATGAGGTTGTCAATGGGCGTTCCGGCTCTTCGTCTGGATACGAACTACATCTATTTCGCCAATGAAAGAGGCGAAGAGTTTGTCGGCCGCGAGCAAATTTCATATTCCCTTAACTCGCAGTTCAATCGCAACTGGCGGGGCCGCATCAATGGCTTGAGCGATTTGTCAGGGAAAAACAATTTGCGGTCTCTGGGCCTCAATTTAACTTATGAGAATGAGTGCTTCTTGTTCTCAACCGACCTCTACAAATCATTCTACCGTGATCGCGAGTTGAAGCCGTTCAGCTCCATTATGTTCAGGATTAACTTCAAAACTCTTGGGGGAGTGGGGAGTGGCGCCACCAAGAGTAACTAGGGCCGCCATTTGGCTGATTAGGGCGATTATCCCAGCGATCATTGCTGTCCTTTTCGTTTGCGGCGACGCCAAGGCTCAACAGTCCAAGAGCATCGCCGCCGTGGTCAATGACGAGGTCATTTCCATCTTCGACCTCAATGAGCGGCTATCCCTTGTGATGGCGTCATCCGATTCAAAAAACGATCCGGAAGTCCGCAAACGTCTTGCGCCCCAAGTGCTGCGCGGCCTGATCGATGAAAAACTGAAGCTTCAGGAAGCAAAGCGCATCAACGTTAGCACCGAACAGGAAGAAATCGAAGCGGCGCTGAGAACGATGGAAAAAAGGAACGATTTGCCAAGGGGCGGTCTTGACGACTTTCTGAGAAACGCAGGCGTCAACAAAGCCGCCATGATCAGCCAGATCGAGACTGAAATCTCTTGGTCAAAAGTGATTGGCTACATGTTCGGCTCCACCATCCAGATCACCGATGAGGAAATCGATGAAAAGCTGGCCGAGGTCAAGGAGATGGCGGGAAGGCCTGAACTGCAAGTGGCGGAAATCCTGCTTCCCGTAAACTCTCCCGAGGATGAAGATGAGACGCAGCTTCTCGCCAACCGCCTATCAAAACAGCTAAAGTCAGGAGTCGGCTTTCAAGCGCTCGCCAGAAGTTTTTCGCAAAGCTCCTCGGCGGCGTCAGGCGGCGAGCTCGGTTGGATCAAGCAGGGACGGCTGGGGGCCATGTTGGACGCCGCCCTATCCAAGCTAAACCCGGGAGAATCCACGGAGCCCATCCGAGCATTGGAAGGCTATTACATTCTTCTGCTGCATGGCCGCCGGGCTCCTCAAGCCCGCAAGATCAAGAAAAAAAGAACGGTGGAAAGCACGACTTCCGTCAATCTTCAGCAAATTTTTATCCCCTTGCCCAAGAACCCCGCCGCCGAGGACGTGGCCGGTCAAATGGAGCTGGCCACGACAATGAGTCAAATGGCCACCGACTGCGCCGAAATGGATGCCTTGGGAAAAGAGTTGGGGTCAAAAAAGTCCGGAAACTTGGGAAACGTTCGAGTCAGCAAACTTCCTCAAAACATCAGAGAGGTGGTTTCAGGTCTCCCCGTGGGCAAAGCCAGCCGCCCATTTCAGTTCAGGCAAGGGCTTGTCGTCATCATGGTGTGTGCGCGTGAAGGAGGCGCAATTCCCCCGGAAAGTCCTTCAGAAGGCCCTCAAAAAGAAAAGACCGCGCAAAATGGACGGCAAGATAAAGTTCCCGACAGCGAGGAGCGCTTGAACATCAAGGCCATGCTTATGGGCCAACGCATGCAAGCCGCGGCGCGGCGCCTTCTGCGCGACCTGCGCCAGACGGCCTATGTGGACATTCGAATATGAGCCATTATCCGTGATCCTTGGCATTAGCCCTGCCGGCGGGGACGGCAAGCCGCTGGCCCTGACCATGGGCGAGCCCTCCGGCGTCGGCGGGGAAATCACCCTTAAAGCTTGGCTGCGTCGTGAAGAGGGGCTCCCTGCTTTTTTCGTCATCGACGATCCGGAACGCCTGGAAAAGCTAGCTGCAAGCCTTGGCTTCCGGGCGCCAGTCAAGGCCATCAGCGCGCCTCAAGAGACAGCGGCCGTCTTCCCCGAAAGCCTGCCGGTATTGCCTTTGGCCGGGAGCGTTCAAGCGACCACCGGCGAGCCGGACCCGGCCAACGCCGCCGCCGTTCTTTCGTCCATTGAGGCCGCCGTCGGCCTTGTGCGCTCAAGTCACGCCTTGGCCCTGGTTACCAACCCCATTCAAAAGCAAAGTCTGTACGAGGCCGGCTTCGCCTTTCCCGGTCACACGGAATTCCTTGAGAGCCTGGCCGGAGACAAATCCACCGCCGTCATGATGCTGGCCTGTCCGGAGCTTCGGGTGGTTCCCTTAAGCATACATGTGAGCCTTGCCGAGGCCGTCGGCGCCCTCAACGCCAAGGACATCATCCATAAGGCGGTCATTACCGCGGACGCTCTCAAAAACGACTTCGGCGCCGCCGCCCCCCGGCTGGCCGTCGCCGGACTCAATCCTCACGCCGGCGAAGGGGGCGCCATGGGCGCCGAGGAGCAGACAATCATCGCTCCGGCCGTCAAAGAGCTTCGGCGAATGGGCGTGGACGCCTTTGGGCCCGAGCCCCCCGACACCATGTTCGACGCCCGTGCGCGGAAAAACTATGACGCCGCGCTGTGCATGTATCACGACCAAGCCCTGATTCCCATCAAGACCATCGCCTTTGATCACGCCGTCAACGTCACCTTAGGGCTGCCCTTCGTACGGACATCGCCCGACCACGGCACGGCGCTGGATATCGCCGGAACCGGCAAGGCCGGCGAAACGAGCCTTATGGCCGCCCTCAAAATGGCCGCCCAAATGGCTGGTCGCCGTGGAGCATGCCAAAAAATCCTTGATAAAAATAGATCTATACACTAAATTTATATAAACAACTAAATTTATGAAATTGAGTAAGGCGTTATGAATATGGAAGCCTTTCAAAATCCATTTCGTCCGGGCGCCGGTCATAAGCCCCCATACTTGGCTGGGCGTAAAAAGGAAGAAGCGGAGTTTCGTCGTCTGCTTAAACAGACAGACATTCTTGAAAACATGATTTTGACTGGGCTCAGAGGCGTTGGGAAAACCGTGCTTCTCGAGCAGTTTAAACCCATGGCTATTTCAGAAAATTGGTTATGGGTTGGAACCGATTTATCGGAATCCTCAAGCATAAGCGAAGAGAATCTGGCGACGCGGATTCTTGCCGACCTTTCCGTTGTCTCCTCGTCAATCGTTCTTTCCAGTGAAGACCGGGCGCCGATGGGATTCACCGGAGAAGCAGAGAAGGTCGACACGGTCATCGGCTATGACGTACTCAAGCATGTCTTCAGCGCCACGCCCGGACTCGTGTCGGACAAACTAAAAGCGGCGTTGGAGTTTGTTTGGGCGAAACTACCGAAAAACGGACGCCGGGGCATCATCTTCGCTTATGACGAAGCCCAAAATCTTTCAGATCATGCCTCAAAGGAACAATACCCAACATCCCTCCTGTTGGACGTGTTTCAATCCATCCAGAGGAAAGGCGTTCCATTCATGTTGGTTTTGGCGGGGCTGCCGACCTTGTTCCCGAAACTGGTGGAAGCCCGCACATTCGCCGAACGGATGTTTCATGTCGTTTTTCTGAATCGGCTTAGCCCGGAAGACAGCCGTGATGCGATAAAGAAACCTATCGAAACCGCGGATTGTCCGGTTCGTTTCTCGGATGAGTCGGTGGACGCAATTTGCCTGATGTCAAACGGGTATCCTTACTTTATCCAGTTCATTAGCCGTGAGACTTATGACATTTGGACAGTAAATCCGAATGCGACAATTCCTGTATCGGAAATCATTGGAAAGCTGGATGCTGACTTCTTCGCCGGCAGGTGGGCAAGGGCGACAGATCGCCAAAGGGAGCTTCTTATCGTTATCGCCAATCTCGATAGTTGCGACGATGAATTCACCGTTCAGGAAATTGCCGAGAAATCCGTGGATGTTGGGCGGAAGGCGTTTAAAAACAGTCATATCAACCAGATGCTTGCATCCCTCATCAAGGCTGGATTGGTATACAAGAACCGTCACGGAAAGTATTCGCTCGCCGTTCCGCTTCTGGGCGACTTCATTAAACGGCAAATCGCGCTGAATATGGAATAGAACATGCCGGACCTGCCGCCGCTGCGCGAGGTGATTAAGCGCCATGGTCTTGGGGCCAAGCGCGAGCTGGGGCAGCATTTCCTTCTTGACCTCAACTTGTGCGGCCGAGTCGCGCGCGCCGCCGGCGACCTTAGCCAATCCAACGTCATCGAGATCGGGCCCGGCCCCGGCGGGCTGACCCGTTCGTTGCTGGAGGCCGGGGCCAAAAGCGTGACCGCCGTGGAAGTGGACGAACGCTGCGTCACGGCGCTGGAGGATCTTGCGGCGGCCTATCCGGGACGTTTAAGGGTGATCAAGGGGGACGCCTTGGAAATGGACGTGGCCGCATTGTGCGAAGCGCCCCGGCGCATCGTCGCCAACCTGCCCTACAACATCGCCACGCCGCTGCTCATCGGTTGGCTCAGGCGGGTGTCCAGTTTCGAGGGATTCACATGCATGTTCCAGCGCGAGGTCGCCATGCGCCTGACCGCCAGCCCCGGCTCCAAGAACTACGGCAGGCTGTCGGTGATCGTTCAATGGCTGTCGGAAGCGCGCCATGCCTTCAACGTCGCCAAGGACGCCTTCACGCCGCCGCCCAAGGTGGCGAGCAGCGTCGTCACCCTGACGCCCCGCCCCGAGCCCCTGGCCCCGGCGTCATGGGAAAGCCTGGAGGCCGTGACCAAGGCCGCCTTCGGGCAACGGCGCAAGATGCTGCGCGCCAGCCTCAGGCCGCTTAACCTGGATTTGGAAAGCTTAGGGATCGATCCCACCGCGCGCGCCGAGAACCTGGAGGTGACGCAATTCTGCGCCCTCGCCCGAGCCTTGGAAGCGAAACGCTAGGCGAAGGTTATTATTTCTTGGCGACCCGCCGGGCCATGATCAGGCTGCGCGCCCCGGCGCGGATGCAGTCGACCAGGATGGCGTCCACCTGCTTGGGGCTTTCCGTGACTTTCAGCAGCCTTTTCAGATCGGGCTCGATGCGCTTTAGAAGCTTGCGTATTTCCTTGGATTGTTTCATGGCCGGTTATCCTTTCTTGAGCCCTCAATGAGCTTTTAATTCTACCCACTAGCAATTAAGGCGTATACTATAAGACATGGAAAACACTGGCTACATTCTTTACGTCCTGTTGGCGGCCATTCTTTGGCTGATGTGGCGCAACGCCCCTGGCCTGTCTCTGCTCCGCCTGCTCAAACACGACGAAGACATCCACCACAAGGCCCACCACGCCATCGCCCAACACCCCCACGGCGCCGGATGGAAAGCCTTCAAGAAAACCTACGACGAGGAAAGGCAGCCGGTGCTATAACCCTCTCCATGTCCGATCCCTTCGAGCTTGCCGAAAATCCTGAGCCCTCGCCTGGGCCGCCCGCCTACCTTGAGGGCTTGAACGAGTCCCAGTTGGAGGCGGTGGAGGCCATTGACGGGCCGGTGCTGGCGTTGGCCGGGGCCGGCACCGGCAAGACGCGGGTGTTGACGGCGCGGCTCATATCCTGCTTTCCCATAAGGCGGCGCCGTGGGAGGTGTTGGCGGTCACCTTCACCAACAAGGCGGCGAAAGAGATGCAGAACCGGGTGGCCGCCGCCCTCAATCAGCCGGTGGAGGGCTGGTGGGTGGGCACCTTCCATTCCACCGGCGCGCGGATCCTGCGCAATCACGTGGAGGCGGTGGGCCTGAAGTCCAACTTCGCCATCCTCGACGAGGACGACCAGTTGCGCCTCATCAAGCGCATTCTGAGAGAGCGCGGCATGGATGACAAACGCTGCCCGCCGCGCGGGCTTCTCGCCGTCATTCAGCGCTGGAAGGACCGCGGGCTGGAGCCCGGCCAGGTGACGGCGGCCGAGGATACGGACTTCGCCGATGGCAAGGCGCGCAGCCTCTACGGCGACTATCAGGATAGCCTCAGGCGGGTCAACGCCGTCGATTTCGGCGATCTTTTGCTGCTTTGCCTAAAACTGTTCCGCGAGCAACCCGACATCCTCAAGCGCTACCAGGACAAGTTTAAATACATCCTGGTGGACGAATACCAGGACACCAACGTCGCCCAGTATCTGTGGTTGAGGCTGCTGGCCCAGACCCGCAAGAACATCTGCTGCGTCGGCGACGACGACCAGTCCATCTATTCCTGGCGCGGGGCCGAGGTCGGCAACATCCTGCGCTTCGAGAACGACTTCCCCGGCGCCCGCGTGGTGCGCCTAGAGCGCAACTACCGATCGACGCCCCATATCCTGGCCGCCGCCTCAGGCCTTATCGCCCACAACTCAGGAAGGCTCGGCAAGACCTTGTGGACGGAGTTGAGTTCGGGCGAAAAGGTGCGCGTGCGCGGCGTCTGGGACGGCGAAAGCGAGGCCAGAACCGTCGGCGGCGAAATCGAGTCCCTGCATTCAAAGGGCGAATTCTTGAACGGCATGGCGGTGCTGGTGCGCACCGGCGCCCAGACCCGCGAGTTCGAAGAACGCCTGATCACGCTGGGCGTTCCCTATCGGGTGGTGGGGGGCTTGAGATTCTATGAACGGCGCGAAATCCGCGACGCCGTGGCTTACCTGCGCGTCATCGCCCAAGGGGCCGACGACCTGGCTTTCGAGCGCATCGTCAACTTTCCCAAGCGCGGCCTTGGGCCGGCGGCCCTGAACGCGGTGCATGGCCTGGCCCGCTCCCTCGGCCTTCCCCTGATCGAGGCCGCCCGGAAATTGGTGGAAACCGACGAGATGACGCCCAAGCCGCGCGGTGCGCTCGCCGCCCTGGTCGGCGACATCAAGCGCTGGCAGTCTTTAAGCGACGGCCTTGGCCCGTCCGATCTGATGGAGCAGGTCTTGAATGAGTCCGGCGTCATCGCCCATTGGGAGGCCGACAAGTCGCCCGAGGCGCCGGGGCGGCTGGAGAACCTCAAGGAGCTTGTGGCGGCCCTGGAGGATTTCGGCGGCCTGACCGAATTCCTGGAGCATGTGAGCCTGGTGATGGAAATGGACAAGGCCGCCGGCGACGACAAGGTGACGCTGATGACCCTGCACGGCGCCAAGGGGCTGGAGTACGACACCGTCTTCCTGGCCGGCTGGGAGGAGGGGCTGTTCCCCCATCAGCGGGTTATGGGAGAGATGGAAGGAGGGGGGCTGGAGGAGGAGCGCCGCCTCGCCTATGTGGGGCTGACCCGGGCCAAGCGGCGGGCCATCATCCTGCACGCCGCCAACCGGCGCATCCACGGCCGCTGGCTCAGCGCCTTGCCCTCGCGCTTTATTTCCGAGTTACCCGCCGAGCATATGGACATATCGGCCGAAAGCGGGCTTTTCGGCTCGAAAAGCTCGGCCCCGAGCCACCGCCGTTTCAAGGCCGCCGCCTACGCTCCAAGCGAAAGATCCCCGGCCCCCGGCGAAAGAAATGGCGATCCGGACGGCGCCTTCCATGCCGGGCAACGCATCTTTCACCAGAAGTTCGGCTATGGGCGCGTCGTCACGGTGGAGGACGACAAGCTGCAAATCGCTTTTGAAAAAGCGGGCGGAAAGAAGGTTATGGGAAGCTTCGTCAAACCCGCCTAATTACTCTTCAAGCACCTTCTTGCGGGCCTTGTATTCCTCGGCGTCGATTTCGCCGCAGGCGAAACGCACCCTGAGCATGTCCAGGGCCGATTTCTCCGAGCCGTTGGGCGCCTCGGAATAGGCGTGGGGATGATGGCGGCGGCATCGCGATCCGCAAATACGCACGACAAGCATGGTGATCAAGGCGACGGCGATCACCGTCAGGATCACGGTCAAAGGCCCGTGCCACACGCCATAAGCGCCGTGAATGTAAGGATGCCCGGTCGCGACTCCCTCTTGCCCCACGGGCGTAGCGGCTAAGGCAAGGGCCGGCGCCGCCAATGCGGCGATGAATCCGGCCCCCCAATAACTTGGCCGAAAACTTAGGCGAAACATGGTATAACTCCTCATTAATGGTTGCACACTCTTTGAATAATACTTTGGGGGAGGTCCCGCCGTTTTCAACAAAAAAAATAATATAACGCCTGATCGTTTATCTATTGCTTCATGAGCGATGATTCTGAAACATGGCGGATCGAAATCGCTGCCAACGCCAAGGCCGTGGACGCCTTCGAGGCGGCGCTGGAGCCCTGGTGCGGGGCCGTTTCCCGCTTTATCGCCGGGACGGAGGAGGATTGGCGCATCGAGGGCTACGCCGAGGCCAAGCCCGACGTCAAAGCCTTGGCCGCCGCCCTCGCCGAGGCCCACGTGGACGGCGGAGAACTCCTCGCCCTCGGCCATCCGTTCGAGAACCCGCGTCG